>JAEHDT010000155.1 GCA_016880225.1 Gemmatimonadota bacterium
CGGACAGCCGGTCGCTCCCGCGGCGCCGTCGGTGCCCGCCGTCCCCGCCACGCCGGCGCCGCCCTTGCCGCCGCGCGACTCCACCACCAGCCAGTCGGCGGGCGGCACGGCGCTCGCGTCCTGCAGCACGTAGAACGGCGGCGCCAGCCCCACCTGGATCCCCGCTACGAACAGCTTGTCGTAGAACGGCGACCGCAGGATGGCGAGGCGCACCGTGACGTCCGGGCCGTTGCCGCCCGCCTGGCCCGGGCCGCCCGGCTCGCCCGAGAACGAGAACGCGTGCGCCATGCAACTGTAGTCGGGCGGCACCACGATGCTGTTGCTGATGCTGGGCCTGGCCCGGAGCGTGGCGGTGAGCCGGAACCCCGTCGTCGCCGTGGCGAGCGCGTTCCCGTCCATCACCCAGTCGCCGTCCTGTTGCGACACCGCATCCGGGCTCGAGCGGTCGAGAAACACGACGTGCAGCCGGGGCGGGTGCTTCTTGTCGTACGACCGCGCGAACGGGACGCGCGAGCCGTCCGTGAGCACCGCTTCATATGAGGTCGGAATCGCGCTGCCGGGGCAGGCCCGGGCGTACGACGTAACGATGCGGATGTCGCGGATCTGCGCGACCAGGCCGGGGTCGGGGGCGAACCCTTCGGGCGGCGCATGCGAGCAGCCAGAGGCAGAGAGCGTAGCACAGAAAACCGTCGCGCAGAGACGTAGCACGGAGGCGTCGCGCATGGATCTCCTCAGTAAGGTCAACGGCCGTAGCAACATGGGAAACGCGATTCCATAAGGCAACTTGCCGGAGCGGGTGCGGCCGCCTAAGCTTAGGGCGTATGGCGGCTTTCACGCGTCGTGCCTTCCTGCAGTGGTCCGGTCTCACCTGTTTGCTGTTCACCACGCGACGACTGTTCGCGCTCGCCCCGCTCCGATCCCGCGGCGACGTGCCGTGGAAGGTCCAGCAGGTCTTGAAGCAGCTGTTCGGCGACCGGCCGGTGCAGGAGGGACACGTCCAGCTCGACGTGCCCACGGTGGCGGCCGACGGGCGTGTCGTACCCGTGATGGTCGAATCCGACCTGCCGATGACCGCGAACGCGTACGTGAAGGCGATTCACGTGCTCGTGGACAACAACCCCGACATTCACATCGCGGAGTTCCGGCTGACGCCGGAGATCGGCCAGGCGTTCCTGAGCACCAGGATCAAGATGCGCATGACCTCCCCCGTGCGGGCCATCATCGAGACGTCGGACGGCGCCGTCTGGGGCGCCGCCGCCGACGTGCGCGTCACCGTCAACGGGTGCGGCTGAGATGCGACGCGACGTGGGCGCGGGGCGGATCCTCATCCCGACGACCATCCGGCGGGGAGACGTGATCGACGTGCGCGCACTGGTCGAGCACCCCATGGCCACGGGGCTGTTTCGCGATCCCGAAGGCCATCCTATTCCCGCCTACTTCATCAACGACGTGAGCGTGACGTATGGCGACCGCGAAGTGGCGCACTTCGCGTGGACGTCGGGGATCAGCCGCGATCCGTTCGTCGAGTTCCCCCTGCGCGCGGATCGCGAAGCACCGCTGTCGTTCACCTGGAAGGACAACAAGGGCGGCGTCTTCCAGCAGACCGTAGACATCAAATTCGCAGCCTAGGGACGCCCGTGGCGGACGTTGGTACGCTCCGTCTGTGCGTGACCTTGTTTGCGACGGCCGGCGGCGCCCATCAAGTCCCCGGGACGACGGTTCCGCGCACTCTTCCGGTCAGGGCTCTCGCAGCAGGGGTGTACGTTGTGCTCGGCGACACGGGCAGGGGCTCGGAGGGCCGGCCCAACGCGGGCTTCATCGTGACCGGCGACGGCGTGGTCGTGATCGACGCGCTCGCGAGTCCGGCCCAGGGCGAGGCGCTCGTCCGCACCATCCGCACGGTCACGCGCGAGCCGATCCGCTGGCTGGTTCTGACGCACCACCATCCCGATCATCACTTCGGCGCCGTCGTGCTGCGCGGGGCCGGCGCCCGGGTGATGGCCCATCCCGACGTCGCGACCGGCGTGGACGAGCAGAGCCGGGAGGCCGCCGAGTCGGCGTGGACGCTCGTGGTCGGGAAGGCGCAGATGGCGGGCTTCCGCTACGCCGACGTTCCGGACGTCGCGGTCACGACCGCCGACACGCTGCGGCTCGGCGGTAAGACGATCGTGATCGCGCAGCCGTGGCGCGGTCCGGCCCACACGGCCGGCGATCTGTTCGTGTGGCTCCCGGCCGAGCGGGTGGTGTTCGCGGGAGACCTGCTGATCGAGGATGGCGTGACGCTGGTCGTGGACGGCAGCGCGCGGGGCCTGGTCGCAGCTCTGACGGCGTTGGCGGGGCTCGATGCGCGGGTGGCCGTGCCCGGCCACGGGGCCATTCCCGCGGATCCGGCGGCGCTGATCGCGCGGACCCGCGAGTACATCACGGGGCTCCAGGCGGCGATGCGCCGCGCCCTCGAGCGGCACCGCTCGCTCAACCGGGCGCTCGACTCGCTGCCCCCGGCCGATGAGGGGCGTCCCGTATCGCTCCACTCGCGGGAACGTCGCAACGCCAACCGCGTATATCTCGAAGTCGAGAAGGAAATGATGGGACTCGACCCATGAACCGGATTCCGCGCTGCCTGCTCGCGTCCTTCCTCACGACGATCGCGGCCTGCTCCCCGGGCCTCTCGGGCAACCCCCCTCCCGGAGTCGATCTGCCGCCCCTCGGAGTGCCCGGGCTCATCCCAACGGACGGCCTCGCCCGGCTGCTCACGGACCGCGACTCCAACGTGACCGTCATCGACGCGCGCAACGACTACACGCTGTACCTCGAGGCGCACATTCCGCGCGCCGTGTACTTGAACGTCGAGGAGCTGCGCGCCGCCGACCGCGGCGTGCCGAACAAGGTGCTTGGCGTGGCGTCGTACGCGGCCTTGTTCTCCCGTCTCGGGATCAGCCCGGACCGCCCCGTGGCGATCTACAGCGCGGGCGAAACGCGCGACATGGACGCGACCTATGTCGCCTGGATCCTCCAGGGCCTGGGCCATCCTTCGGTCTCTGTGCTCGACGGCGGGTTCGGGAAGTGGCGCCTCGAGAACCGGTCCGTCACGCGGCGCTACCCCGCGGTCGAGCCGACCGCGTTCGCGCCCGGGGCGTTCGCGCCCGACCGCGCCACGCGCGAGGACGTGCAGGCCGCGCTCGGCGCACCGGGCGCCGTGGTCGTCGACGCGCGCAACCCCGACCAGTACGCAGGACGTGCCGGGGCCCAGCTGCGGCGCGGGCACATCCCCGGTGCCATCAGCCACTTCTGGCAGGACGACATGGCCAAGGTGGACTTCGCCACCGTGTGGAAGCCGCGCGACGAGCTGCGCGCGAGCTACGCGGCGCAGGGGATCACGTCGGACAAGACGATCATCGCCTACTGCAACGGCGGCCTGGAGTCGAGCCACGTGTATTTCGCGCTCCACAACCTGCTCGGCTTCCCGCACGTGCGCGTGTACGACGGCTCGTTCACGGAGTGGTCGGAGCGGGTCGAGCTGCCGGTGAAGGTGGGGGAGGAGCCGTAAGCGACCGTGGCCGCAGCCGGCTACGGCCTCATTGAAACGATGCGCGTGCGCGAGGGACGGATCCCGTTCCTCGAGCGCCACGTCGCCCGCCTGGAGCGTTCGCTCCGTCAGCTCGGGCTCCCACGGTCATCACAGGACGTGGCGGCGTTGGTGCGGCCATTCGCGGAGACCGGCGATGCCGTGCTGCGCGTCGAGGTGCTTGACGGCCGGGCGAGCGTCACGGTGCGCGAGCTGCCGCCGCTCGACCCGCCTGCGGTCATCACCGCCTCCGAGCCCCACCGGCCGTATGCCCACAAGACAACCGAGCGCGGCTGCTTCGTCACCGCGGCCGCGCAGGCGGAGCGGGCGGGCGCGGATGACGCGTTGCTGCTCACGGCCGAAGGACTCGTGGCCGAGGGGACGGTGTGGACCCTGTGCTGGTGGGAGGGCGGCCGGCCGCGCACGCCCACGCTCGAGCTCGGGATTCTGCCGGGAATCGGACGGGCCCGGGTGCTCGAGCTCGTGCCGCAGGTAGAGGAGGGTTGGTACCGGCGCGCCGGGCTCGACGGGAAGAGCCTCTTTCTCACGAACGCGGTGCGGGGCGTCGTCCCGATCGCGTCGCTCGACGAGGAGCCGGTGCCCGCCGATGCCCGTACGGAGGACCTGGCGCGCCGCTTCTGGCCCGAGGGCACGCCGTGACGCCGCTCGTCATGGTCGTGGTGTCTCTGAGCGCGGCCCAGACACCCTTTGCCCTGAAGCCCTGCCGCATCTCGGGGCTGGACGCCGAGGTGCGGTGCGGGACCTACTGGGTGTTCGAGGACCGGGTGCGGCACGCGGGACGGAAGATCCCGCTCCAGGTCATCGTCCTCCCCTCGAGGAGCGCGACCCCCGCACCGGATCCGGTCTGGTTCGTCTCGCCCGGCGGTCCTGGCACGACGAACAGCGATCTGGTGGTGCCGCTGTGGTCGGCGTGGTGGCGCGACACACGCGATGTCGTGCTGGTGGACCTGCGCGGGACGAGCGGGGAGAGTCGCCTCGATTGCTCCTTGCCCGGCTCCGACGATCACCCCGAGGCGTACCTGTCCGCCCTGTTCCCCCGGTCCGCCATCCGGGCGTGCAGGGAGCAGCTCTCCAAGCGGGTCGACCTGCGATTCTACAACACCATGCTCGTGGTGGACGATCTCGACGAGATTCGCCAGGCGCTCGGGTTTTCGAAGGTGAACCTGTTCGGCGTCTCCTGGGGGACGCGCGCCGTGTTGATCTATCTGCGCCGTCACCCGGATGCGGTCCGCACCGCCACGGTGGAGGGGGTCGCGCCTCCTTCGCTCAAGAATCCGTTGCCGCACGCCCGCTCCGCGCAGGACGCGCTCGACCTGGTGTTCGACGCGTGCGACCGTCAAGCGGACTGCCACGCCGCGTTCCCCAACATTCGGGCCGAGACGCGCGCCGTCTTCGAGCGCCTGCACCGCGCGCCGGCGGAGGTGACGGTGCGGAGGGCGACGGGGGGCGCGGTGTCCGTGCCGCTCAGCTGGCAGGCGTTCGCCGAGGCGCTGCGGGTGATGACGTATTACGTGCCCAACATGCGCCGGGTGCCGTTGCTGCTCCACCGCGCCTACCTCGGCGACCTGACGAGCTTCGCCACCGCCGGCATCGCCTCCAACCGTGGCCTGCGGTCGCGGCTGCGATTCGGGTTCCTGCTCTCGGTGACGTGCACCGAGGACGTGTCCCGCATTCTCCCGGACGAGGTCGTCCGCGAGACGGCCGGGACGTACCTGGAGGATTCTCGCGTGCGCGAGCAGATGGCGGCGTGCGCGGAGTGGCCGCACGGCGACCTGCCGCCCGGCTACGGCGATCCTGTCCGCTCCGATGTGCCGGTGTTTCTCCTTTCCGGCACGCTCGACCCCGTCTCGCCGCCGCACTTCGGCGCCGAAGCGGCCCGCTACCTGCCGAACAGCATCCACGTCCTCGCCCCCGGCACCCACGTGCCGGCCGGTCCGTGCATCGACGCGATGGAGCGCAGCTTCCTCGAGGCGGGGTCGGCGGCTGCGGTGGACACGAGCTGCGTGGCCTCGATGACGCTGCCGCCGTTCGTGACGGCGGACTCCATCGGTACGGCGGCCGGGTCCACCCCGGGCGCGCCCTAGGCGAACGGGACGGCTCGGTCGAGGCGGCGGAGTACCGCGCCGGGCCGGACCAGGCTAGACTTGGGGCACGCGCCGCATGGTGGCTGTAGCTCAATCGGTTAGAGCGCTGGACTGTGGCTCCAGAGGTTGCGGGTTCGATTCCCGTCAGCCACCCTCACCGATGCGGGACTGCGGTCCCCAGGTCTCCGCACGCAGCGACGTCTGAGAAGGGAAG
>JAEHDT010000156.1 GCA_016880225.1 Gemmatimonadota bacterium
CCGGGCGAACCCCTCAGCCCCGAGCGGCGCGCCCGCATCCCGCTTGTTGGCCGTCGCGAAGCAGGGACCGACGCTCCAGTAGTCGGCGGGCCAGCCCCTTGCCCGCTCCGCCTCGGCCGCCGAGCCGACCGAGAGCCCGAGCAGGAATCCGGGCGGCACGTGGGGGCGGAGCCGGTCGAGCGGCGGATCGTCCTGGCCCAGGTGCGCGCCCGCCGCGCCGGCCGCGAGCGCCACGTCCACCCGGTCGTTCACGATGACGCGCACGGCGAGGGCCCCTACCAGCGGCCGCGCCAGCGCCAGCACCTCGCGCGCCGAGGCGTCCTTGAGACGCACCTGGACGATCGTCGCCCCGCCCGCCACGGCCTGGCGGCACGCCGCCACCGGATCCCGCCCCTTGAGGAGTGCGGCGTCCGTGACCACCATCAAGCGCAACTGAGACTCGAGGCCCATGAGTAAGACCCTGCGTGGACTGCGCGGCGCCACCACCGCCGCGACCAACACCGGCGAGGCCATCCTCGACGCGACGGCCGAGCTGTTGCGCGCGCTGCAGGAGGCGAACGGCTTCCGGCCGGAGGAGGTCGAGAGCGCCATCTTCACTTCGTCACCGGACCTGACGGCCGAGTATCCGGCGCGGGCCGCGCGCCTGCTCGGCTGGCGCGACGTGCCCCTCCTGGGAGCCGCCGAGGTCGCCGTGCCGGACGGACTGAAGCGCTGCATCCGCGTCCTGTTGCACTTCTACACGACCAAGCCGCAACGCGAGCTGAAACATATGTACCTGCGCGACGCGGCGAAGCTGCGCCCGGACCGCGGCGGAGCCCCGGACGGCGGGATGGAACGGTGACGACCACCGCCGCCGTCCGACCCGTCGTCGTCTCGGCCAAGGGTGCCGCGCGGTGGCAGGGCGGGCATCCCTGGATCTATCGGACCGACGTGTACGACGAGCCGGGCGACGGGCCGGGCATCGTGACCGTCACCGAGCGCCGCGGGCGCCACCTGGGTCAGGCGCTCTACTCGCCGAAGTCCGAGATCCGGCTGCGTTTGCTCACGCGGGGCCGGGAGCCGATCGACGCCGACTGGTGGGCGGGCCGGATCGCCGCCGCCGCCGCCCGGCGCTCCGGCCTCGCCGCCACCGCGTACCGCCTCGTCCACGCCGAAGGCGACGGGCTGCCGTCCCTGGTGATGGACCGCTACGGCCCGTACGTGGTGGCGCAGCTGCTCTCGGCCGGCCTGGAGCGGGTGCGCGAGGACGTGCTCGCCGGGATCGGCGCCGCGCTCGCGCCGGAAGCGATCCTCCTGCGCAACGACTCGGCGGTGCGGCGCCACGAGGGGCTGCCGCTCGAGGTCGTCGCCGCCCGGGGCACCGTGCCCGACACCGTGGCGGTGGAGGAAGACGGCGTGCGCTACCTGGCAGCGCCCCACACGGGTCAAAAGACCGGGGCGTTCCTCGACCAGCGCGAGAACCGGTTGCTGGTCGCAGCGCACGCGGGCCCGGGCCGGGCCCTCGACCTGTTCACCTACCACGGATCGTTCGCCCTGCACCTCGCGCGTCACGCCAGCGAGGTGGTGGCCGTCGATTCGAGCGGCGAGGCGCTGGCGCGGGGAGTAGAGAACGCCGCCTTGAACGGCTTCACGAACATCGCGTGGCGCGAAGCGAACGCGTTCGACTTGCTGCGCGACTTGGAGCGCCGGGACGAGACGTTCGACACCGTCGTGCTCGACCCGCCGGCGTTCGCGAAGGCGAAGTCGTCGGTCGACCGGGCGATCGCCGGGTACAAAGAGATCAACCTCCGCGCCATGCGCCTCGTGGCCGCTGGCGGCGTGCTGTTCACCTGCTCGTGCTCCTACCACGTGAGCCGGACCGTGTTCTTCGAGATGCTCGCCGCCGCCGCACGCGACGCCGGCCGCCGCCTCCAGCTCCTCGCCGTGATCGGAGCGGGCCGGGACCACCCCGAACTGCTCACCGTGCCCGAGACCGGGTACCTGAAGGGGGCGCTGCTCCGGGCCGTTGACTAAAGCGCTGTCCTTTACAACCTTGCAGTCCTGTCCATGGCGACGTCCGCCCGCGTCCGGCGCGTCTTCATCGGCCTCCTCTTCGCCAACCTGGCGGTGGTGGCGGCCAAGCTGGCCGTGGGGATCGCTTCCGGCTCCCTCGCCATCCTGGGAAGCGCGGTGGATTCCTGTGTGGACGCGCTGAACAACGTGCTCGCGCTGATCGTCGTCCGCGTGGCCGCGAAGGAGCCCGATGAAGATCATCCCTACGGTCACGGCAAGTTCGAGACGCTCGGCGCGCTGGCGATCGTGGGATTCCTGTCCATCACCTGCTTCGAGCTCGTGCGGGGAGCGGTGAACCATCTCGTGAGCGGCACCCACCGGGTCGCGATCAGCGACTTCCAGCTCGGCGTCCTGGTCCTCACCCTCGGGGTGAACGTGCTCATCACCTGGTACGAGCATCGCCGCGGCACGGAGCTCGGCAGTGAGCTGCTGGTGGCCGACGCCGCGCACACGCGGGCCGACGTCTTCATCACGGTCGGCGTGCTGATGGGCGTACTGCTCGCGCGCCAAGGGTGGTGGTGGATCGATTCGGTCCTGGCGATCGTGGTAGCGCTGGTGATCGTCCTCGTGGCGTACCGGATCCTCGCCCGCACCGTGCCGGTGCTCGTGGACCAGCGCGCGCTCCCGACGAGTGACATCCAGGAAACCGCGCAGGCCGTGGCCGGCGTGAAGAGCGCCTACGGCATCCGCTCGCGCGGGCCGTCCGACCTCCGCTACGCGGAGGTCACCATCGCCGTGGACCGCCACGCGAACGTGGAGTCGGCGCACGCCATCGCCGATGAAGTGGAGGAACGGCTCAAGCGCGAGCTGCAGCTCCACGAAGTCACGGTGCACGTCGAGCCGTGTTGAGCCTCTCGGGCGAGCCGCGCTCGCGCACCACGCGGCGGCCGCCGCGCTCCCTGAAGCAGGAGTACCAGGAGTTCCTGCTGCAGCGCATCGAGGAGTACAAGAACATCCTGACGCGCGAGGAGCTCCTCGAGATCGGCGACGAGGCGGTGCGCGAGCTCGAGGAGAGCGCCGCGGGTCAGTACCTCCTCACCGAGGTGCTGCTGCTCGAGCACGTCGATCGCATCATCGCCCAGCGGCTGCGGCTGCCGTCATTCCCGCGGTGGCGCCAGAAGCACCGCGCCTTGCGCGCCGCCCAACGTGCGCCCACCCATTGGGGGATCGAGCCCGACGGCGCACTCGTCCAGGGCGTGCGCCGCCTCGAGCCCGGCGACCTGGCGGTGGTGCTCGGCGCGGCGGCGCTCCCGGCGGCGCTGTTCATCGCCGCGCACGAGGCCGAAGTGTTCTTCCTCGATCACGACCTCGCCGTGGTCGAAGGCGCGGAGAGCCGCGCCGTGACCGAACAGCTCGCCGGGCGGTTCCAGGCGCTGGTGATCACGCTCGGCGGCTGGTTCCCGGACGTGGCGCCCGCCGTGGTCGTGATCGACCCCGCCGCCCTCGCCCCCGCCCGCACCCACGACCGGCACTCCCTGCTCGCCGAGCTCAAGACGCGCACCCGCCCCGGCGGCGTGCACGTCGTCCTGCCGAGCCCGAGCGCGAGCGAAGTCATCCCGCTCGGCCCCGAGGCGCTCCAGGCCCACTACGACGGCTGGGACATCACGCGCCGGCGCCGCGCCAAAGCGGGGGCCGGATTCACCGCCACCAAGCCGGAGCGTCAGCTCGACACAGCGGCGAACGTGTCGGAGTAACCACTCCGCCCCCCGTCCCCCCGCATAACCCGTTGCCGGGTACTGCGTTGCCGCGAACGGCGACTGGCACCGCGCTTGCTCCGGCAACGCCTCATCCTGCAACCGGCAACGGGTTCAAACATGACAAGCCTGCCTTTAGTCCTGGACGACGACGAGCCGATCGGCATCATCATGCGCGCCGGGCGTCAGATGCTCCGACCGGCGAAGATCTGGGCGTATTGCTGGTTTGCCGACGAGGCGGACGCGGGCGACCACACGCATCGCCACCTGCCGGAGCACGTCGACTAGAGTTCTCGCACCTCGGGCCGGTACGACGCCGGCCCGTTGCTTGTTGCCACGGCTTCCCTCGCGTATCTCCCTGAGGCACCAGGCAGTTAGCTGACCCCGCCGTTGCCCGTGCCCGGCGTCGCCTCTAATCTTCACGAATCATGGCGACGCTCACGATCGACGGCCGCTCCGTCACGGCCGAGTCCGAACGCACGATTCTCGAGGCGGCCCGCGCCGCGGGGATCGCGGACATCCCCACCCTGTGCTGGTATCCCAAGCTGCCGATCGTCGGCAACTGCCGCATCTGCCTGGTGTCGGTCGAGGGGGAAGCGAAGCTGCTCCCCGCGTGCGCGACCAAGGTGGCGGACGGCATGGTGGTGCACACCGAGTCGCACGCCGCGGTCGAGAACCGTAAGGGGGTGCTCCGGCTGCTGCTCGAGCGCTATCCGGGCGACCACCTGATGAACGGCGGGCAGCAAGAACCGCGCAACGAGTTCGAGCGCTACGTTGTGCGCTACGGGGTCGTCCCCACGCCGCTCGCGCAACGCGATCTGCCACTGCGCCACGGCGACGAGCGTCCCGGCGACGCGATGATCCGGCACGACATGAGCACCTGCATCCTGTGCACCCGCTGCGTGCGGGCCTGCGAGGACATCCAGGTGGTAGGGGTGCTCGACGTGGGCCAGCGGGGCGAGCACGCCGAGATCATCGTGGGCGCGGACGGCGACCCCGACAAGGCGGGCTGCACCTGGTGCGGCGAGTGCGTGCGGGTGTGCCCCACGGGCGCAATCTTCGAAGTGATGCCGCGCGAGCGCTTCGCGCCCGAGCAGATCCGCCGGCCGGCGAGGACGGTGCGCTCCGTCTGCCCCTACTGCGGCGTGGGGTGCCAGGTGGACCTGCACGTCGTGGACGAGAAGGTCGTTCGCGTCACTTCCCCCGACATCGAGCTGGACACGCCGAACCAGGGCTCGACCTGCGTCAAGGGCCGGTTCGGCTACGACTTCCCCCAGCACCGCGATCGACTCACCAAACCCCTGATCCGCAAAGGCTGGGTGAAGGAGGGAGGTCGCTGGGTTTGGCGCGGCCGCACGGGGGCGAACCGCCGCGGCGGGCCGTGGCGCACCATCGAAGGCGAGGGCCAGGCGGTGAAGCCGGCGGGACCGCCGCGCTCGGTGGGAAAGACGGTGCGCGACTTGCCGCTGCTCGAGCGGCTGGACCTGGACATTCGCGACCGCGTGGCGACGCCGCCCTCCTGGTACGAGCCGTTCCGTGAAGCTACGTGGGACGAGGCGCTGGAGCTCACCGCGCAGGAGATGCTGCGCCTGAAGCGCGCCCACGGGGGCGACGCCCTGGCCTGCTTCTCGTCGGCGAAGTGCTCGAATGAAGAGAACTACGTCATGATGCGGATGTTCCGCGCGGCGCTCGCCACCAACAACATCGATCACTGCACGCGGCTCTGTCATTCCACGTCGGTGGCGGCGATGCAGCGCGCGCTGGACACCTCGGCGGCGTCAGGGTCGATGCGCGAGGTGGAGCACGCCGCGGACGTCATCTTCATCGGCGGCGCGAACACGACTGAGTCGCACCCGGTGTTCGGCGCCGCGATCAAGCGCGCTCACGAGCGGGGCGCGAGACTCATCGTGGCCGACCCGCGCAAGACGGAGCTCGCGGGCCGGGCGGACATCCACCTCCAGATCCAGCCCGGCACCGACGTCGCCCTGTTCAACGCGATGCTGCACCACGTCATTGACCAGGGCCTCGAGAACCGGCGGTTCATCGCCGAGCGCATGCGGGACTTCGAGGCGGTGCGGGAATCGGTGCGCGCGATGACGCCCGAGGTCGCGGCCAAGATCACCGGCGTCCCGGCGGAGCAGATCCGTGAAGCGGCGGAGCTGTACGCCCGCGGCCCGAACACGAGCACGCTCTGGGCCATGGGGCTCACGCAGCACGCCAACGGCACCGATCTCGTCACCTCGCTCCTGAACCTGATGCTCGCCTGCGGCATGATCGGCCGCTGGGGCGCCGCCATGATGCCGGTGCGCGGCCAGAACAACGTGCAGGGCGCTTCGGACGTCGGCGCCATCCCGTTCGTCTACACGGACTATCGCTCGGTCAAGGATCCGGCGGTGCGGGCCGAATACGCGGCCGCCTGGGGGGTCCCGGCGGAGTCCCTCTCGCTCGCCGAGGGGCTCATGGTGACGGAGATCGTGAAGGAAGAGAGCGGCGTGCGCGGGATGTACATCATGGGCGAGAACCCGATCATCTCCGACCCCGACATCGCGCACGCGGAGCACTGGTTCCAGGCGCTCGAGTTCCTCGCGGTGCAGGACCTGTTCCTCACCGAGACCGCCCGGTATGCGGACGTCGTCCTCCCCGGCGCGAGCTTCGCGGAAAAGACCGGCACGTTCGTGAACACCGAGCGGCGTATCCAGCTCTCGCACCGTGCGGTCGCCACGCCGGGACAGGCCCGCGGCGACCTCGAGATCCTGATCGAGTTGTCGAACCGCCTCGGGTTGAAGACTTCGTTCAAGACGGCGGAAGACGTCATGCGCGAGATCGCGCAGGTGACGCCATCGTGGAGAGGCGTGACGTACGCGCGTCTCGAGGGAGCCGGCCTGCAGTATCCGGTGCCCACGCTGGACTCGCCGGGCACCGCGTTCCTGTTCGACGACCGCTTCCCCACCCCCGACGGCACGGGGCAGTTCGTTCCCGTCCAGTACGCCCCGCCCGTCGAGCTCCCGGACGACCAGTATCCGTTCGTGATGAACACCGGACGCCAGCTGTATCATTGGCACACCGGCACGATGACCCGGCGCGCGGCCGGACTCGATCAGCGCGAGCCGACGCCCATCGTCGAAGTTCATCCCGCCGACGCACGCGAGCTTGGAGTCCAAGACGGCGATCTGGTGCGGCTCACGTCGCGCCGCAACACGATGGTGAGCTCGTGTCGCGTGTCCGAGCGCGTCGCCCGCGGGCAGGTGTTCGTGCCGTTCCACTTCCGGGAAGCGGCGGCCAACCTGCTCACGAATCCGGTGCTCGATCCCTACGCGAAGATGGCCGAGCTGAAGTGCTGCGCCGTGCGGGTCGAGGCGGCGCACCTCGCCCTGGCCGACTGACCGCACCGCGCGCCATGGACCTCGGCCTCGCGGGTCGCGTCGCCCTGGTGTGCGGCAGCACCAAAGGGCTGGGGCGCGCCGTGGCAAAGTCTTTGGCGCTCGAAGGCGCGCGCGTCGCCGTGAACGGCCGGCACGACGATTCGGTCGAGCGCGCGGCGCAGCAGCTCGCCGCCGAGACCCGGCAGAACGTCGTGCCGTTCGCCGCCGACGTGGCCGTGCCGGCGCAGGCCGAAGCGCTGGTCGAGCGCGTGCACCGCGAGCTGGGTCGACTGGATGTGCTGTTCTGCAACGCCAGCGGTCCTCCGGCGGCTCCGTTCAGCCACCAGACCGGCGAGGCGTTTCAGCACGCCCTCGAGCTGAACCTGCTCTCCACGATTCATCTCGCCCGGGCGGCGGTCCCGATCATGCGCACGGCGCAGTGGGGCCGGATCGTGTGCCTCGCGTCGATCGCCGCCAAGCAGCCGCTGCCGGGTCTCATCCTCTCCACCACGGCGCGCGCCGGCGTGCTGGGCTTCGCCAAGGCGCTGGCCGACGAGGTCGCGCCCGAGGGCATCACCGTCAACGTCGTCTGCCCCGGCTTCATCGTGACGGAGCGGATCGCGGAGCTCGCGGAGACGCGCGCCGGCCGTGAGCGGCGCACGCCGCAGGACGTGATGAAGGAGATGGTGCAAGGAATCCCCCTCGGCCGCATGGGCCGCACCGACGAGCTCGGCGCGGTCGTCGCGTTCCTCGCGTCCGAACGGGCGAGCTATATTACCGGCGCCGTGCTGCAGGTGGACGGGGGATTCACCCGCTCGATCTTCTGACCCGTCCCCCGCCCCACGTCCCTCTTCCCCAGCGCGCGATCTGATGCAGGCAATTGTCAAAGCGAAGCGCGCCCCCGGGCTCACGGTCACGACGGTGCCGAAGCCGACCCCCGCTCCGGGCGAGGTGCTGATCGCCGTGCGGCACGCCGGCGTGTGCGGCACCGACCTGCACATTGCGGATTGGGACGCGTGGGCGCAGGGCCGCCTCAAGCCGCCGCTCGTGGTGGGGCACGAATTCGCGGGGGAGATCGTGGCCATGGGAGACGCCGTCGCGGGCCTCACGACCGGGCAATTGGTCACGGCGGAGGGTCACATCGTGTGCGGTCACTGCCTGCAGTGCCGCACCGGCAACGGGCACATCTGCAAGAACACCCGCATCATCGGCGTCGATCGCGACGGCGCATTCGCGGAGTACATTGTGATGCCGGCCACCAACGTTCTGCCCCTGAACGGCATTCCCACCCAGGTCGGCGCCGTGATGGACCCGATGGGCAACGCCTTCCACACGGTGCTCACGGCGGAGATCCCGGGAAGCACCGTGCTCGTGGTGGGGTGCGGGCCGATCGGCTGCTTCGCCGTGGGCATCGCGCGGGCTGCGGGGGCTGCCAAGGTTATCGCGTCAGACGTGAACGCGACGCGGCTCGCCCTGGCGCGGCGCATGGGCGCCCACGTCACCGTCAACGCCGCCACGGACGACGTCGTGCGCGCCGTCCTCGACGAGACCGGCGGCGAAGGCGCCGACGTGGTGTGCGAGATGTCGGGTGTTCCCTCAGCCCTGCACCAGGCGTTCGCCGCGGTGCGCCTGGGCGGACGCGTCCAACTGCTCGGCCTCCCCAAAGGCGAGGTCGCGATCGACTTCGCCAACGAGATCATCTTCAAGGGCATCACCGTGTACGGCGTGATCGGGCGCCGGATGTACGACACGTGGCACCAGATGCGCCGCTACCTGACGGCCGGCCTGCTCGATCCCACGCCGGTCATCACCCATCGGTTCCCGCTCAACAAGATCGACGAGGCCCTCGCCGCAATCCGCTCGGGCGACGCGGGCAAAATCATTCTGGAGATCGCATGACCTTCGCCGCCCGGCTCGACGCCGAGCTCGCCCAGTTCCGGCGCGACGGCGTGTACAAGCGCCTCAACTACCTGGAATCGCCGCAGGCCGCGCGGGCAAAAATGGAGGGGCGCGGCGACGTCGTGATTCTCTCGTCCAACAACTATCTGGGCCTGTGCAACGCGCCCGACGTCGTGGCCGCCGGCAAGCGGGCCCTCGACCAGTTCGGCGCCGGCACCGGCTCCGTCCGGTTCATCTGCGGCACCTTCACCGTGCATCGCGAGCTCGAGGCGGCGCTCGCCCGGTTCGTCGGCTGTGAGTCTTCACTCACATACGTCAGTTGCTGGAACGCCAACGAAGGGCTCGTCGCCACGCTGCTCGGCGAGCAGGACATCGTCATCTCGGACCAGTTGAACCACGCCTCCATCATCGACGCCATCCGGCTCGCCAAAGTCATCACCAAGTGCCAAACGGCCGTGTACCGCCACTCCGACATGGCGGACCTCGAGGAGAAGCTCCGGTCCGCCCAGGCGGCGAACGCCCGTCTCAAGCTGATCTTCACCGACGGCGTCTTTTCGATGGAGGGGGACATCGCGAAGCTCCCCGATATCGTGACGCTGGCGCGGAAGTACGACGCCGTCGTGGCGGTGGACGACTCGCACGCGACCGGGGTGCTGGGCCGCTCCGGGCGCGGCAGCGCCGAGCATTTCGGGATGCTCGGCGACATCGACATCATCACCTCGACCCTGGGCAAGGCGCTGGGCGGCGCGGCCGGCGGGTTCACCGCGGGCCCCGCCCCTCTCGCCGACTACCTCACGCAGCGCTCGCGACCCCAGCTGTTCTCGAATGCCCTGCCGCCGACCGTCGCGGCCAGCGCCCTCGCCGCGGTGCAACACGTGGAGCGCCATCCCGAGGTCGTGACCCGGCTGCACGAGAACGCCCGCTACTTCCGGGAGCGGCTCCTCGCCCTGGGGTTCAAGCCGTTACCGGGTGAAACGCCGATCATACCCGTGATCCTGGGCGAGACGGCGAAGGCGATCCGTATGAGCGAGTTGCTACTCGACGAGGGCGTGTTCGTCACCGGATTCGGCTACCCAGTCGTGCCGCAGGGCCACGCCCGGGTGCGTTGCCAGGTGTCCGCCGCGCACACCCGCGACGACCTCGACCTAGCGCTCGCCGCCTTCAAGCGCGTGGGGGCCAAGCTGGGGCTCCTCTAAGGCCTTTTGTTCGGGTTCTGTTCGGGTTAGCTTCAAGTAATTTCAAGAGTCAGAGGCTTAAACCGAAGGGGTATCGCGTTTTCCGGGCAAACTCCCTATTTTGGGTGGCGTTTTTTTCGATTCTGAACGCGATCCTGGGAGTCGTCCCATGCGGGCAGTCATTGCGATCGGCGTGCTCATGGCAGGCGTGGCCGGCAGGCTCGCCGCCCAGCATGCCCACCAATTCGAGTTCGGCGGCTACGGCACGTTCACGCGCTACGACCGTGCCTTCGCGCTGAAAGACCAGATCGGTGGGGGCGGCCGGATCGGGTTCTATCTCAACGAGTATATCGGGCTCGAGGTGGACGGCAACGTCTCCTACCCGAAGCTCAAGAACCCCGGGACGATCGACCACACGCAGATGCGGTTCGGCAGTGTCAGCCTCGTCATCAATTCAGGGGGTGACAAGAGCCAGCTGTACTTGCTGGGCGGCTACTCCCGGCTCGACATGGGCGTCAACGCACCGTACAACTTCGCGTTGCACGCCGTGCACGGCGGCATAGGAGAGAAGCTCTTCATCGGGAGCCACATGGCGCTTCGGTTCGAGGCCCGCGCCTATTACGCCCCCAAGAACTGCTGCCTTACCGGGCAGAACGTCTTCCATGCCCAGGGATCCGCCGGCCTCTCGTTCTTCCTCGGCGGCGGCGGGGGGGTTCCCGAGCAGAAGGTGCCCGAGATCCCGAAGGCCAAGCGCGATTCGATCCTGGCGGCGGGGGGCCAGGTGCCTCCTACTCCACCGAAGCCGCGCGGCGGGCCAACCTACGAGCAACGCGCCAGCGATTGGCAGCACAAGTGGTACTGGGGCGCACAGGGCGGTATCTTCATGTTCCGCACCAACTTCGACAGCTATTCCTTCGAGCCGACGTTCGGTGGACACTGGCTCATCACGGGCAAGCGCACGGCGCTGTACGCCTCCTATGAGCAGTCGTTCTTCATCAACCCCCGGCATGTGACCATCGTCGAGCCCGACGGCACCGTCAACCCCGGAAACGTGCAGTTCAACAACCTGCGGCGCATCATGGTCGGGGTGCTAGCGTTCCCTGCCCAGCTCCGGGTGGAACCCTTCGGGGGCGGCGGGTTCGCCATCATGGAGGCGCTGAACGTCGAGGCCAGCTGCGCCAGCTGCACCAGCGCCGGGCAACTCGGGCAGCTGCAGGACGAGGCCGACAATGCCGCCACGAAGGCGTTCTTCTGGCTGATGGGGGGCGTCGACATCAAGCAGGGACGCCTGGCGCTGTACGGCCACTACATCCTGACGTCGGCCGCCGCCAGCTTCCTGATCCAGGGCACGACCCACACGATCCAGGGGGGTATCCGCTACTCCTTCGGCAGCAGCAAGGAAGGGGTCACGGACCGGCAGTAAGCAGCCGCAGGAAGTTCTCGCCCAGGATCTTGCGGACGTCGGCGTCCGGGTAGCCGCGGGCCTCGAGGGCCCGGACCAGCTCCGGCAGCGAGGTCACGTCCTTCATGGGCCGGGGCAGCACGCTGATCCCGTCGAAATCGCTGCCCAGCCCGACGTGGTCGATCCCCATCACGCGTACCGCGTGGTCGATGTGCTCAACCAGGCGGTCCAGCGTGGGCACGTCGAGGCCCGCGGCGCGCTCCCCGACGAGCTTGTCCACCTCGAACGCCGACTCTCCCGGCCGGCCACGGTACCGCGCCCGGATGGAGTCGATCTCCGGCTTGAGACGGCGCCGCAGCTCCTCGTATTGCTCCCGGAAACGGTCGTCCAGGAATACCGGATAGAAGTTGATCCCGACCATGCCGCCGTTCTTGGCGATGGCACGCAACTGCTCGTCCGTCAGGTTACGGGGGTGGCGCGCCAGCGCCCGGCAGGACGAGTGCGACGCGATCACGGGTCGTGTGGTGGTGGCGAGCACATCCCAGAACGTCGAGTCCGACACGTGCGACACGTCCACCAGCATTCCCAGCTCGTTCATGCGCCGCACCACGCGCCGCCCGAACGCGGTGAGTCCCCCGTGACGGCGCGCGTCGGTGGAAGAGCCGGCCCACTCATTGCCGTTGTTCCACGTGAGGGTCATGTAGCGGACGCCCAGCTGGTACAGCGAATCGAGCTTCTCGAGCGACCCCTCGATCGCGTGCCCTCCTTCGACCCCCATCAGGGCGGCGACGTGTCCCCGTGCGACCGCCCCGCGTACTTCGTCCGCCGTTGTCGCGAGCTCCACGTCGGGGTTCGTGTCCGCCAGGGTCCGGACGGCGCCGATCAGGTTCAAGGCGCGCCGAAACGCCGTGCCCCGGCCGTAGCGCGCGTCCACCCAGATTGAGAAGAACGCCGCGCTCAAGCCGCCCTCGCGCATGCGCGGGAGGTCAACGTGACCGTCCGGCAGCCGGGCCGTGATGTCGGCGCGCATGTCGAGCATGCGTTGCGGCGTGTCGATGTGGCCGTCGAGGATCAGGGGTTGTTGCAGCACGAGCAGCAGCCCTAGCGGGAGACCCATGGGGAGTCCTCGATCAGGAACCGCAGCGGCCAGTCGGTCGCGCGCGTGATGCCGATCCGAACTGTCGTGATGATGGCGTAACGCTGTCGTGGTTCAGCTCTGAGCACCCGCAGCCGGCCGCGCGTCAACGGCGTGCCGTCTTCCCGTCCGGTCACGCCGAGCGCCTGGCACAACTTCGCCGGGCCGGAGCAGAGCTCCTGGTCCGGAACGCCGCCCCGGCGCCGCCGCATCGTCGCCAGTCCCTCGACCGGTTCGAGCGCGCGGATCAGGACGGCGGCGGGGAACCCCGGCCGTTCGGTGACGGCGTTCAGGCACCAGTGCATCCCATAGGTGAAGTACACGTACGCCGTTCCGGCGGCCTCGAACAGCGTGGCGTTGCGCCGGGTGCGCCGGGCGCCGTAGCCGTGGCAGGCGGGATCGTCGGGGCCGATGTAGGCCTCCGTCTCGACGATGCGGCCTGCGGTGCGGCGTCCCCCGATCTCGCTCACGAGGACGTGCCCCAAAAGTCTACGCGCGACCTCGGGAGTAGGTCGCGCGTAGAATCTGGCCGCGAGCGGACGCGGGCTCACGTCCCGCCGGTGAGCCCGCGCTTTACCTTCGACCAGAAGGACTCGCCGTCGTTCTCCACCTCCGGCTCGCGGGCCGGCGGCTTCGGTGCCGGGGGCGTGGACACGGGGGCAGACGGGGGCAGCGCCGTCTCGGTCGCCGCGGCGCGCGGCTCGTAGGATCCCCGCGGCTCGCCGCGCTCGGC
>JAEHDT010000003.1 GCA_016880225.1 Gemmatimonadota bacterium
CTGATGAAGTGACGCGGTGTTGAGAGGTGACGAAGCAGTCGTACCCAAGCTCGAGGAGTCTCGTATGAAGCACCGCCTGTTGGTTTCCGCCGCGTTCCTGCTCGGCGCGTGTACCTCCGAGAAGATCACCTACGTCACCCGTCCGCCGTTCAACCCGCCACCCGATGCAACCGCCGGGTTCCTCGGGTACTTCACGGTCAGCGACCAGCAGACGACCTGCGGCAATTGCCATGTACTGCATCAGCGTGACTGGAAGAACACCGCGCATGCGAGCGCGTGGACCGACCTCGTGGCATCCGGTCACCGGTCCGCGACTGGCTCCTGCGACGCCTGTCACTCCGTCAGCTCGTACGGGAACACGGCCGTCGCGCCGGCCGGGTATATGAAGGTCGCGGATTCCGCGTATCACGACGTACAGTGCGAGAGCTGTCATGGCCCCGGCTTCGCGCACGTGTCGGCGCCGGATCAACCGGGAGTCGCGCCGCTCGCGCGCATCGCGGTCGATACCGGAGCGCTCGGCGACAGCACGTGCGCCAAGTGCCACTCGGGGACGCACACTCCCTACTGGGAGGAGTGGAAGCAGTCCCTGCACGCGCGCATGGGCCGCCACTCCACCGAGGAGGAATGCCAGCGCTGCCACACCGGCCAGGGCGCCCTGCAATCCTGGGGGGTGACCGCGGCATACGTTGGCAGCTCAAACCCGATCGGGGCGGATGCCTTCGGGCAAACCTGCGCCGTCTGTCACGATCCGCACGGTAGCGCCAAGGATCCCGTTACCGGCCAGATGATCGAGGGGCAGCTGCGGTTTCCGCTTTCGAGCACCGATCCCGACAGGCAGCTGTGCATGAAGTGCCACTATCGGCGCACCGTGCCTCTCGCCATGGACTCGACCAGGACCGAAAGCCCGGGCGGCGCCAACACGCCGCACGCGCCGCAGGGAGCGACGGTGATCGGCGAGGTGGGGTACCAGAACCCGAACTACCTTGATCCGGTGCTGCTCAACGTGGCGAAGACCGCGACCCACGGGAACCTGACCAAGAACCCCAGGCTGTGCGCCGGCTGTCACGTGCATCCGTTCTCGGCGACGGACCCGACGAGCGGGCAAACGGTCTTCTCGACCGGGCATCTGTTCCGGCCGATCCCCTGCTATGGGCCGGACGGGGTCACGCCGACGGACACGATCAGGAACTGCGCGTACACCCCCGCGGAGCGGTCGTTCAAGGCGTGCACGGCCTCGGGCTGCCATGCGAGCGAAGACGAGCCCGCCGGGCTGATCGCAGTGGCACGCGGGCGGATCCAGAGCTTGACCGCCGCGCTGTGGATCAATTCGTGCCAGGGCACCGGTGCCACGGTGCCGCTTCCGAATCGCTGCGGCACCAGTGGGATCGACACCTTCCCCGCGGATTCGGGGATCATTCCCGCGATTGTGAAGAACACGCTGAATCAGAAGGGGACGCTCAACAACCTGACCCTATTCGCCAACGGCGCAGTGGCCCAGGGCGACAGCGTGATCAACCTCGACGCCACGACCCTCACGGGGAAGCTCGCGCAGGGGAATACGCTGCAAGTCGGCACGAATCAGTACACCGTCACGGCGACCGTCACCGCCGCAGCGAACCAGCTCAGCGGCGTGCACGTCACGCCGGCTTTCACCGCGCCGGTGGCGGACAACGCCAAGGTCCTGGTCATGATGATGGCGCCCTTGCTCGCGGGAGACCGGGTCATCACCCCGCTGGACGGCGCCGAATTCAACGTGCGCGCGTTCGGCGAGGACGCCAGCGGAAACTTCATAACGGGCACCTCGGTGTCAGGCGCTGACCGGTCGCACACCGTGCACAACCCGTTCCTCGCAGAGGCGCTGCTGCGGGCCAACATCGCGGAGCTGACCGCCCTGTACGGGTCGCAGCCGTGGTTCCCCGCGCCGCCGCTGGCGGTTCAAAGAATCATGGCCGGCCCGTTCGGCGCCACCGGCAGCGTGCCGCTCCCGGCACCGCGCGCTCGAGTGACGTCGTCGCGTTAGGAACAAGGGCGTGAGCCCCTTTGCCCGGCCCCGGGTTTGCGAAGGAATCCGGGGCCGGCTTTTTCGCCCGTGAGGAGCATCCGGTCCGATGGTGCGCGCGGATGGGCGACGTTAGTATGGGCGCCATGATTATCCCTCGCGGGGGCCTTGTGGATCAGGCACCCACGGTCGAGTCCCCGCTCCCGGGCGGGGTCGCGACGGTGGTCCGCTTCGTCTTCAACCTGCCGTCCTGGCTTCAGATCGCTGTTGCCGCGATCGGGCTCGCCGTCGGGGTGGCCGTTTTGGTTCTGCTGTGGCGGCGCCGCGCGGCGATCCGGCAGTGGGTGGTCACGCGCCGCCGCAAGGTCCGGATCGGTCTTGCCGCCGGCGCCGCGGCGGTCGTGCTGGGGTTCGTGGGCTTCGGCACCGCCAGCTGGAACTACATGCAGCACGACAACGGGTTCTGCACCGGCTGCCACGTCATGGGCCCCGCGTACCAGCGCTTCACCCGCAGCGAGCACGATTCGCTGTCGTGTCACGATTGCCACGAGCAGTCGCTGCTCGCGAGCATGCGGCAGCTGTACCTCTGGGTGGCGGAGCGGCCGAGCGAGATCGGGCCTCACGCCAAGGTGGCGTCGGGCGTGTGCAAGCGCTGCCACGTCACGGGGCAGCCGGAGGTGTGGCGGCGCATCATCTCCACCGCGGGGCACCGCACCCATCTCGAGTCCGATTCGGCGGAGCTCAAGAACATCCAGTGCGTGACCTGCCATGGGCTCGAGGTGCACCACTTCGCGCCGGTAGACTCGACCTGCGCCCAATCGGGATGCCACATCACCACGCGGATCACCTTGGGCAAGATGCAGGCGCAAACGAGCCTGCACTGCGTCACGTGTCACCGCTTTACGCGCGAGGTCCCGACCTTCCTGCCGCGCGACAGCGCGCGGGGCAGGCTGGTGCCCGGCGTGAGCGAGTGCTTCTCGTGTCACGAGATGCAGGCGATCCTCGCCGAGTTCGACGCGGCCCGCGACCCGCACGCGGGGACGTGCGGCGCGTGTCACGACCCGCACAAGCAGGCGCGCCCGCAGGCGGCGGCCGGCAGCTGCGCCAAGAGCGGGTGTCACGACGGGTGGCGCGCGGAGCCGTTCCACGTCGGCCCGGCGCACCGCAAGGTGGGGGAACAGTGCACGCTGTGTCACCAGCCGCACGCGGCGAAGGTGGACCCGAGCGACTGCGCCGGGTGCCACGCCGCCGTGCGCGAGCGGCGCGCGCAGTTCGGCGCACGGCGCCTCACGCCGCCCTTGCCGTTCGACACGACCAAGGCGCTGCACAAGGTCTCGGCGGCGCCCGCGGCCGTGCCGTTCGGGCCCCAGAAGGGGAAGGGCGACCGACCTTTTTTTGACGACCCGCCGCCGGCGCCCTCCCCGCCGCCGGGCGGCGGCGCGCTGGCCGTGGAGCCCGACACGTTCCCGCACGCGCGCCACAAGTCGCTCGCCTGCATCACCTGCCACGCCTCGCAGCGCGAGCACACCCGCCTGACGTTCCGGACCCCCCGCGGTTGCCAGATCTGCCACCATGAAAACGCGGCCAAGCTGGACTGCGCGCGCTGCCACACGAAGAGCGAGCTGACCGTGCCCGAGTCGGTGACGGTGAAAGTCACGGTCTCTGGCTCTCCCGCGCGCACGCACCCGGCGCGCTTCGATCACGCGCAGCATCGCGACAAGCTGTGCCTCGATTGCCACGCCACGGAAGTCACGCTCGCGGCGACGCCCCCGGCCGCGAGCTGCAAAGCGTGCCACGACGACCATCACGCCGCGGGCCGCCGCTGCAGCGCGTGCCACGCCGCCGATTCCGACGAAGCGACGGAGGCCCACGCGCCGCCGGAGCGCGCCCACGTAGCCTGCGACGCGTGCCACACGCCCGAGATCGTCGCGCGCCTGACCCCCGACCGGGCGTTCTGCATCACGTGTCACGCGGAGCAGAGCCGTCACTATGCCACGCGGGAATGCACGGTCTGTCACTTCCAGGCCGCGCCCGAAACGGTGAAGGCGATGCTCGTCGAGCAGGCGGGCGATTCCACATGATGCAGGCCCGCCGGGTGCTTCTCTGCCTCAGCGTCGCGGCCGCGCTTCCCGGAGCCGTGCGAGCCCAGGGATTCCGGCTGCGCGTGGACACGCGCCTCCAGGCGGCGGCGTACCGGGGGGTCACGCTGGACAGCATTCGCGTCGGCGACACGGTGTCCGGGCCGTCGGGAGGCCCCTACACGCCCGACGGCTTCGCGGTGCACTGCGCGGGGGGCGACCCCTAGTGCCGCTTCTTCCGGCCCGGGCCGGCCATCCACTCCACGCCGATCACGACCACCGCCGACCTGACGTTGTGGGGGCTCGGCGTGGCCGGCCTGAGCATCCGGGCCACCAGCCGGTTCGCCGGAGATCTGAGCAGCGCCGACAATTGGCCGGGCACCGACTCCCACGCGCAGCTGCTCGAGGGCTACGCCGATTACACCGGCGAGCACGTGTCCGCGCAGCTCGGGCGGCAGGCAGTGCCGAGCCGCTTCGGGTTCACCGGATTCGACGGGGGCCGCTTGACGCTGCGCACGGGCCAGCACGGACTGGAGCTGTCGGGCTACGGCGGCTGGGGGCTCGCGCGTGGCGTCGCCCTCCCGGTCACGAGTCCGGCGCTGAACCCGCTCGACGATTTCCAGCCGCGCGAGCGCCAGCTGGTCGCGGGAGGCAGCGCTGGCTGGGTGGACACGCGTTTCGACGTGCGGTTGAGCTACCTGCGGGAGGTCGATCCGCGGGTGGACTACTTCGTGGGTGAGCGGGCCGGGGTGGACCTGGCGATCCGGCCGGCCCCCGGTTGGAGCTTCGTGGGCGGCGCGGATTACGATCTCGCGGCGGGCTGGTGGGGCAGTGCGGAGGCGACGCTCGGGTATTCAGCGCCGAGCGGCCGCGTGGCCGCGACGCTGGGCGCGCGGCGCTATCGCCCGCATTTCGATTTGTGGACCATCTGGGGCGCCTTCAGTCCGGTGCCCTACCGGGCGGGACAGGTCTCGCTCGCGGTGACGCCCATCGACCGGCTGCGGGTGCGGGTGCACGGCGAGCGCTACGAGTACGACAACACCGAGACCGCTACGCCCCTCGTGAGCTTCGAGACCTCCGGGTGGCGCTTCTCCTGGGGCGCGACCTACACCGCGTCCGCCGCCTGGACGCTGGACGGCGGCTACCAATCCGAGTTCGGGAACGGCGCTTCGTCGCGCGGCTTCGAGGGCAGCGTGAGCTACGCTGCGGGGGAGCGGCTGTCACTGGTCTTGAACGCCGCGACGCTGGACCGGCCGCTCGAGTTCCGCTACGACGACGCGTCGCTCAAGCAGTACGGCGTGCAGGCGGTGTACCGGGCATCACCCCGCGCC
>JAEHDT010000004.1 GCA_016880225.1 Gemmatimonadota bacterium
CACCAGCCGGTCGCCGGCGCGGGGCGGCCGCACCGCCCACTCGCCGCCCGCGATCCACGTGGTCCAGTCGCTGCGCGGCAACCGCGCGGGCGCGGCGCCGGGCGACCACTCCACCTGAAAGGCCCCAAACACAGCGCTGCCCCCCTCGCCATCCCCCACCACGTCCCCAACCTCCCCGACCTCCCGTGCGTCGGCACGGCCTACCCGCAGGCGCTCGAATGCAACCTCCGCCACCCAGCCGTTGCCCAGCTGTTGCCGCCGCCCGGACGGACGGCGCGACAGGGCCACGAGCCGGCGCGCCCGGCGGATGCCGAGCACCAACCCGGCGCGTCGCGCCGCGGCGCGCACCAGCGCGACGGACAACGCGTCATCATAGCGGGCCAGTCCCCCCCGGGCAACGTCGAAGCCGTGCGCTCCGAAGCGCAACGCGAGTTCGGGCAAGTGGTCGAGCGCGCGGTCCCACGCGCGGCGCTCCAGCGCCGCCGCCTGGCCGGCGCGCACCACGTCGTCGCCCAGACGCGCCCCCAAACGGCCGGCGGCGAGCGGCAGCAGCACCGTGCGGACCCAGCTGCGCAGGTGACCCGGGTCGCGATTGGCGGGGTCGTCGTGCACGGGCAGGCGACGCGCGGCGACGTGCGCCGCGAGCTCGGCCTTGGTGAACGGCAGGAGTGGCCGCACCAGGCCGCCGCGTCCCCGCGCGGGAATGCCCGCCAGGCCAGCGGGGGCGCTGCCGCGCAGCAGCCGCAGGACGATGGTCTCGATCTGGTCGTCGCGTTGGTGCGCGGTGACGAGGTAGCTCGCCCCGTGGCGCCGCTTGACCTCTCCGAGCCACGCGTACCGCGCCCGGCGGGCCGCGGTCTCGGTCGCCTTGGGTCCCAACCCCAGCTCGCCCAGCTCGAAGGGGAGTCCGTAGCGCCGCGCCAAGTCGCCCACCGCACGTGCCACCGTGCGACTGTCCGCCCCAATCCCGTGATCCGCATGCGCCACGACCAGCGACAGCCCGAGCGCGGCGGCGCGCGGCTGCAACAGGTCGAGCAGAGCCACCGAATCGGCGCCACCCGATACCGCCAGCACGGCAATCCCCGGCGTCGGGAACAGCCGGCGCCTGGCCAGGTGGCGCTCGAACCGGGAGGGCAGCGAGGTCATGCTGAAGTATAAATGATAGGGACGCCCCGCGGGCGCGCCTTGCCCGGCCCCCGGCGGGAGCCGTAGATATGGGGCCATGCCAATTCTGCAGCCCGACACCGTCTACCAGTTGCTCCGCAACATCACTTCGCCCGTGGTGGCGATCACCTCGGAGCGCGACGGCAAGCGCAACGGCATGATCTCCGACAGCGCGGTCCGCGCTTCGATCGCGCCCACGGTCCCGCGCCTCTCCGTCTACATCCACAAGTTCAACTTCAGTCACGATCTGATCTTCGAGACGGGGCGGTTCGTGCTGCACCTCCTGCGGGACGACCAGTTCGAGCTGATCCACCGCCTCGGCTTCGCGAGCGGGCGCGCGAGCGACAAGCTCGCCGGCGTGCCGCACCGGCTGGGCGAGCTGGGAGTGCCGGTGCTCGACGACTGCTACGCGCATTTCGAGTGTCGGGTGGTGAACGTGATGGACGTGGGGAGCTCCACCTGCTTCCTCGGCGACGTGGTGGCAGTGGGTTACGGAGCCGCCCGGGGTCCGCAGGGCGCGGTGATGACGGCGGCGTATTTCAGGGCGCACATGCCGGCCACGTGGCGCGCGCAGTACGAGAGGCTGCTCGAAGCCGCCCAAGCCTACGCCGCGGAGCGGGCGCGGGACATACGACCCGTGATCTGGCGAGGGCTCGAGCGGAGCTAGATGCTCGTTCCGCTGCTGGCTCTGCTGCAAGGCGGCGTGACGGGCCCGCCGCGCTACTCGGGGCGGGACGGCGAGTTGCGGGTCGCGGTCCCGCGGTTCGATGGCGCCGTGGCGGTGGACGGTGCGCTCGACGAGCCCCAGTGGGCCGACGCCGCCCGCCTCACCGGGTTCTCGCAGTACGCCCCGGTGGACGGCCGCCCGGCGGAGGACTCGACCGAGGTGCTCGTGTGGTACTCGAACACCGCCGTGTACTTCGGGGTGCGTGCGTTCGAGTCGCACGGCGCGGTCCACGCGACGCTCGCCGACCGCGACAAGATCAGTGCCGACGACTACGTGGAGATCCTGCTCGACACCTTCAACGACCACCGCCAGGCCATTGCGTTCGGCGTCAACCCGCTCGGCATTCAGTCCGACGGCGTGCTGAACGAGGGAACGCGGTCCGGGGTGAGCGGGTACGGCGGCGCGACACGCGACACCGTGGATCTGTCGGCCGACTTCGTGTACCAGTCGAAGGGACGCGTGACCGCGGCGGGCTACGAGGTGGAGATCCGCATCCCCTTCAAGAGCCTGCGCTACCAGCCCCGCGCCTCACAGGACTGGGGGCTCAACGTGATCCGCCAGGTGCAGCACTCGGGCTATCAGGACACGTGGACGCCGGCGCGGCGCGCGGCCACATCGTTCCTGCGTCAGTCCGGCACGCTGGCCGGCCTCAGCGAGCTGCGGCGCGGGCTGGTGCTCGACGTCAATCCGGAGGCCACCGGCAAGGCCGACGGCGCCCCGGCCGCGGCCGGCTGGCGCTACAGCGCCACCGGCCCCGAGCTCGGCGGCAACGTGCGCTGGGGGATCACCAACAACCTGACGCTCACCGGCACGGCCAACCCCGACTTCTCGCAGGTCGAGGCGGACGCGGGACAGCTGCAGTTCGATCCGCGCCAGGCGCTCTTTTTTCCCGAGAAGCGACCGTTCTTTCTCGAGGGGCTGGAGCAGTTCGACACGCCCAACACCCTGATCTACACGCGGCGCCTGGTGCAGCCGGTGGCGGCGCTCAAGCTCACCGGCAAGGTCTCGGGGACCAACGTGGGGGCGCTGTTCGCCCTCGACGACCACGCTGCGTCGGCGAGCGGGAGCGACCATCCCCGCTACGGCATCGTGCGGCTGCGGCGCGATCTCCTGGGACAATCGACCGCCGGACTCGTGTACACCGACCGGATCGACGGCGCGGGATACAACCGCGTCGCCGAAGTCGACACGCGGCTCGTGTTCGGTACGATCTACGCCCTGGCACTGCAGGGGGCGGAGAGCTTCACACGCGCGGGTGGCAGCACGACGCAGGCACCGCTGTGGCAGGCGACGTTCGACCGCAACGGGCGCAGCCTCGCGTTCCACTACGGCATCTCGGGAATCCACCCCGATTTCGTGGCGGCGAGCGGCTTCATCGCGCGGCCGGGGATCGTCACGTCCACGATCGACCATCGCGTGACGTTGTACGGCCGGCCGGGCGCGGGCCTCGAGAGCTGGACCGGCGACGTGTTTCTGTTCGGCAGATGGAAGTACGACACCTTCACGGAAGGACGCACGGCGGATGACCGCGAGCTGCATCTCAACCTGACGGGCGTGCTGCGCGGCGGCTGGACCGTCACGAGCGGGGTGTTCTTCGAGTCGTTCGGGTACGATCCCGAGCTGTACAAAGACTACGCGCTGGAGCACACGGTGGGGGGCGTCACCGACACGGTGCCGTTCGTCGGCACGCCGCACATCGCGAACCTCGACCTGCTGCTCAACCTCGCCACGCCGCAATTCAAGCGCTTTTCCGGGACCCTGCTGCTGCTTCCCGCGATCCAGGACGAGAACTTCTTCGAATGGGCGCCGGCGCGGATCCTGATCGTGCAGGCGACCGGCGACTGGCGCCCCACCGACCAGCTGCGCATCAGCGCGAGCTACGACCACCAGCAGTACTGGCGCAAGACCGACGGGAGCACCGTGGGACTACGCCGCATCCCGCGTCTGAAGCTCGAGTATCAGCTGTCGCGCCCGGTGTTCGTGCGCCTGGTGGGGCAGTACGACTCGCAGCGGCAGGACTCGCTGCGTGATGATTCCCGCAGCAACGGTCCCATTCTCATCCGCGACCCGGCCACCGGCGCGTACACGCGCGCCGCCGCGCGCAGCGACAACGCCCTCCGCCTCGACTGGCTCGTGTCCTACCACCCGACGCCGGGCACCGTGATCTACGCGGGGTACGGGAACAGCCTGACGGAGCCCGATGCGCTCGCGTTCCGCGACCTGCGCCGCACCAGCGACGGGTTCTTCGTGAAGCTGAGCTACTTGTTCCGGATGTAGCCGGCGCTCAGAACGCGACCGACACGCCGACACCGACGCCGTGTCGCGTCGTCATGACCGCAACGCCCACCTCCTCCGGGTAGACGCGCTCCCACCGCTCGCTCCGGACGAGAACGCCGACGAGCGCGCCGAACACGAGGCCGGTCCCACCGAGCAGCAGTGCGCCGCCGCCCGCGCCGGGGCAAAGGAAGTCGTCCTGGCAGCTCGAGCCCGCCGCCGCGCCCACGATTCCGCCGAAGACCAGGCCTGCCAGCGCGCCGGACCCGGCGTGCCCGTGGCGGCCGAGGCTCGCCTCGACACTCGTCACGTCCGTACGGGCGACTGCGACCGGGGCGGAGTTCGAGTCCGCCTGAACGCGGAGTGAGTCCCGGTCCTGACCCAGGAGCACCCCGATGACGGGACGGTGGCTGGACTGAGGCGTGAGGCGAACGCGCTCGCCGGCGGCGATCGCGAGGGTGTCCTGGGCGGCGACGTTCTGTGCTACAGTGGCAAGCACGACCAACACGGTGAGCCGGCGCATGGCAAACTCCCCAGTATGGAAGCTGCGCCAACTGTGCAACCCGTGGGTCAAGCGGCAATCAAGGCCACGCGGGCTCGAATAGCAGGGGCGGGACTCGAACCCGCGACCCCGGCATTATGAGTGCCGTGCTCTAACCACCTGAGCTACCCTGCCCCAACAGCTGGGGGGAGCCTAACCGCGCTTTCGCTCTTGGTCAACTCGAGGCGTTGAGCGGCCGACACACCCGTTGCCTCGACTCCACAGCTCGCCCGCGCAGACCTCCCCGACCCCCGCGGGGCACGTTCCACCGGGCACGCCGAGGCGGTGCGACGCTTGCATCCCCCGTGCGGCAAGGCCATGAACACCCTTCCGACGGAGCTCGACGCCCGGCGCGAGCTCGCCCGCGAATTTCGCATCGAGCGGCTGTTGGAGCAGGCATCCTGCCCCATAGCCTATCTCGCACGCGACGCGAATGACCGGGCGCTCGTCGTGAAGGCGACACCGCTGTCCCAGCTTGGCGCACCCACCGATCGCGTCCTCGCCGTGCTCGAGGCGGTGGGGCGTCTCGACCACCCGCACATCGTCCCGGTCCAGGACGCCGGCGTCACCGAAAGCTTCCTCTGGTACGCCGCCAAGTACGTCGCAGGACGTTCACTGCAGAGCATCCTGGAGTCGGGCGGGTCGATTGAGCTCGCGGCGTGCCTGCGCATCCTCGAGCAGGTGGCGAGCGCGCTGGACTACGCGCACCGTCGCGGCGTGACGCACGGCGCGGTGACGCCGGCGAGCATCGTGCTGGACGCGAACGAGTGGGTGCTGATCGGTGACTTCGGGACCGCGGGACTGCTCGGGCCGGCTCCGGCGGACGGGTCCGGCGCGACCGACCTGCAGCGGGCCGATCAGCACGCTCTGGCGCTGCTCGCGCGCCGCTGCCTCACGGGTGCGCCGCCGGCAGCCGGTTCCGCCCCGGCGACGCCTGGCGACAACCTCCCGCTGCACGTGTCGCAGGCGCTGCGACGCGCGCTCAGCGTCCGGCCGGCCGACCGGTTTCCCGGCGTGCTCGACTTCGTCGCGGCCCTGGGAGGGGGCACCACCCGGTCCGAGGCCCAGCCGGTGTGGTTCGGCTCCACGCCGCACAAGGGACCGGGCTCGCCGGTGGTGATCGCCGATTCCGACGACGATCCGGCGGCGACTGGCGTGGGCGGACGCCGCGCCGCGGCCGCCGGTGTCGCAATCGCGCTCGTCGCGGGCGCGGCGTG
>JAEHDT010000157.1 GCA_016880225.1 Gemmatimonadota bacterium
ACGCGAGGGCGTAGGTCCCCCCCGAGCCGATGGCGAGCACGCCGTCGTCCGGCTCGATCAGCTCGCCCGACCCCGAGATCACGTAGCCGTGCTCCTTGTCGGACACGACGAGCAGCGCCTCCAGCCGCCGCAGCACCCGGTCCGAGCGCCAGTCCTTGGCGAGCTCGACCGCCGCACGCGGCAGGTTGCCGGGATAGCGCTCGAGCTTCTCCTCGAACTTCTCGAACAGGGTGAACGCGTCCGCCGCCGCGCCCGCGAAGCCGGCGAGGATCTTCCCGCCCTTCAGGGTGCGCACCTTGTTGGCGTTCGCCTTCATCACCGTGTCGCCGATGGTGACCTGCCCGTCGCCCCCCAGGGCCACGTGGCCGTCGCGGCGGACGCACAGAATGGTGGTCGCGTGTATCGGCTTCATGTCTCTCATGCGCGAGGATGTGCCTGGTGATACACCTTCTTCAACCGCTCCACCGACGTATGAGTATACACCTGGGTGGTAGAGAGCGACGCATGGCCCAGCAGCTCCTGCACCGCCCGCAGGTCCGCCCCGGCGTCCAGCAGGTGGGTCGCGAACGAATGGCGCAGCGAGTGCACGTGCAGGTCCCTGCCCCGCGCCAGGGTGGAGAGCAGCCGCTTGATCGCGAGCTGCACGCCGCGCGGCGTCAGCCTGCGGCCGCGCCCGCTGACGAACACCGCCCGCCGGTCCACCGTTCCCGCGGCACGCAGCCCGTCGCGCTGCCGGTAATAGGCGCGCAGCGCCAGCCCCGCGTGGCTTCCGACCGGCACGATCCGCTCTTTCTTCCCCTTGCCGCGCACCTTGACCTGGTCCGAGACCAGGTCCACGTCCTGATCCGAGAGTCCCGCCAGCTCCGCCAGGCGGATCCCGGTCGAGTAGAACAGCTCGAGCATCGCGAGGTCGCGGGCGTCCGTGAACCCGCCCGCTTCGGCCCGGCGCTCGGCCTCGGCGAACAGCAGCACGATCTCCGTGCGGTCCAAGTGCGCCGGCAGCACCCGCTCGAGCTTGGGGGTGCGCGCCGCCTTGGCGGGGTTGATCTCCACTCCCCGCGTGACGGTCAGGAACCGGTAGAACGTGCGCAGCGCCGAGAGCGCGCGCGCCGCCGAGCGCTTGGCCAGGCCGCGCCGCTGCATGGCCCCGAGCCAGCCACGGATCGCCAGCCGGTCCACGCCCGCCCAGCTCCAGGCGCCGCCGTAATAGGTCCCACAGAAAGCCGCGAAGTCCGCCACGTCACGCGCGTAGGCCTTCACCGTGTGGGGGGAGTCGTTGCGCTCCTTTTCCAGAAACGCGACGAACTCGGCGATCTCCGGTACCTGGCTCACGCCGCCACGCCGATCCCGAGCCCGGCCGCGAACTCATCCATGTGCGCCAGCGCCCGCTCTGCGAGCAGCTCCTTCTTCTTCTGTTTGTCGCGGGGCGCGCGCTCGAGCGGCTCGAGCAGGCCGAAGTTCGCGTTCATCGGCTGGAAGTGCTCGGGGTCGGCGGCGTGCACGTAGCGGTACAGCGCGCCGAGCATCGTGGTGGGCGGTGGCACGAGGGGCGATTCCCCCCGGACGAGCCGCGCCAGGTTGATCCCGGCGAGGATCCCCGTAGCGGCGGACTCGGTGTACCCCTCCACGCCCGTGAGCTGCCCGGCGAACAGCAGCATGGGGTCGTCCTTGGCCGACAGGTGGGCCGTGAGCGCCCGCGGCGAATTGATGTAGGCGTTGCGGTGGATGCTGCCGAACCGCAGGAACTCGGCGCGCTCGAGCCCGGGGAGCATGCGCAGCACCCGCTGCTGCTCCGCCACCTTCAACCGCGTCTGGAAGCCCACCAGGTTCCACATCTGTCCCGCGCGGTCCTCCTGGCGGAGCTGCACCACGGCGAACGGCTCGCGCCCGGTGCGCGGGTCCACGAGCCCCACCGGCTTCATCGGTCCGAACCGCAGCACGTCCCGGCCCCGCGCCGCCATCTCCTCCACCGGCAGGCAGCCTTCGAAGTACGGCGTGCGGTCGAACTCGTGCTCCGGCCGGTACTGCTCGCCGGTCGTGAGCGCCGTGACGAACGCGTCGTACGCGGGCTCGGTGAGCGGAATGTTCCAGTAGTCGTCGCCGCCGCCCTTGCCGTAGCGCGACGCGCGGAACATGCGGTCCAGGTCGAGCGACTCGGCGGCCACAATGGGCGCGATGGCGTCGAAGAACGCGAGGGCGCGGGCGTCGAGCCGGCGGGCGATCGCGGCCGCCAGTGCGTCGGAGGTGAGCGGGCCGGTCGCGACGATGCCGGGAGACGGCAGCTCGGTCACCTCGCCGCGGACGAGCGTAATCCCCGGGTGGGCGGCGACACGCTCGTGCACGGCCCGCGAGAAAGCGACGCGGTCCACCGCCAGCGCCGCCCCGCCCGGCACGCGCGCGTGGTCGGCCGCGTCGAGCACGACGCTCGACAGCCGCCGCATCTCGGCCTTGAGGAGACCGTGCGCGTTCGTGGGCTCGACCGATTTGAAGGAATTGGAGCAGACCAGCTCGGCGAGCTGGTCGGTCTGGTGCGCCGCCGTCATCTTGACGGGACGCATCTCGTGCAGCGTGACCGCGATCCCCCGCTCGGCGAGCGCCCAGGCGGCCTCGCTGCAGGCGCGCCCCCCGCCCACCACCACCGCACTCCGCCTCAGCTCGCCACGGACTCCGCCGGCGCCGCCTCCCCCTCCCCCTCCCCCTCCTCGACCGTGACTTCGTGTCCGCACTTCAGGCACTTGCGAGAGACCCCTTTGGTCTTGGTCTGCTTCTCTTCCATCCCGAGGAAGCCGCAGCTCGGGCAGGGGACCGGGACGGGCCGGTTCCACGTCGAGTAGTCGCACTCGGGGTAGCGCAGGCAGCCGAAGAAGTTGCGGCCCTTCCGGGTGCGCCGCTCCGCCAGATCGCCCACGCCGCACTTGGGGCACTTCACGCCCAGTGGCACGGGCCGGGTGTGCTTGCAGGCGGGGAACCGCGTGCACGCGAGGAACTCGCCGTAGCGCCCCGTCTTGATGACCATGGGGGCGCCGCACTCCTGGCAGATCTCGCTCGAGGGCCGGTCGGGCACCTTGTCGCGCCGCAGCGGTCGTGTGAAGCGGCATTCGGCGGGATAGCGGGCGCAGGCGATGAACGGGCCGAACCGCCCGCTCCGCACCACCAGGCCGCTGCCGCAGGTGGGACACTTCTCCTTGTGCAGCTCCGACAGGTCGTGCACGTCGTGGATCAGTTTCTGCACGTCCACCGCATCGAGCGCCTTGGCGAACGGCCCCCAGAAGTCGCCCAGCACCTGCTGCCACGCGAGGTCGCCTTCCTCCACCTTGTCGAGCTCGTCCTCCATCTGCGCCGTGAAGCCGACCTCGAAGACGGCGGGGAAGGAGCGCTTCATCACCTGCCA
>JAEHDT010000016.1 GCA_016880225.1 Gemmatimonadota bacterium
CCCGCCGGCGCCGGCCGCCCGCTGATCCGCGGCGGGCCCATGGCACTCCCCGCCGAAATCTTTCGCGAGTACGACATCCGCGGCACCGTGGGCGATCAGCTCACGTCCGAGGTCGCGCGCGCCATCGGCCAGGCGATCGCGACCCTGGGCTGGGAGCGGCTCGGCCGGGCTCCGCGGTTGGCCGTGGGACACGACAACCGTCCCTCCGGCGGCTCGTTCGCCCACGGCGTGCTCTCGGGCATCGAGGCCGTTGGCGGGCACGCCGTGGATGTGGGTGAGCTGCCGACCCCGGCCCTCTACTTCGCGACCCACGTGCTCGACGTGGACGGCGGGGTGCAGGTGACCGGGTCCCACAACCCCCCGGCGTTCAACGGCTTCAAGCTCGTGCTCTCCGCCAACCCGATCTACGGCGCCGACATCCAAGCGCTCCGGCGTCTGATCGAGGAAGACCGGACCCCCGCCCGGCCGGGCGGCGGGCGCAGCGAAGACCGCTCGGTACTGGCGCGCTATCGCGAGGCGATCGCACAGCGCAACGGACCGATCTCCCGCAAGGTCAAGGCGGTCGTGGACTGCGGCAACGGCGTTGCGAGTCTCGTCGCGGTGGACACGCTGCGGGCGATCGGCGCCGAGATCGTGCCGCTGTTCTGTCAGTCCGACGGCACGTTTCCCAACCACCATCCAGATCCGACGGTGCTCGACAACCTGCGCGACCTGCAGGCGGCGGTCCGCCGCGAGGGCGCGGAGCTGGGCATCGCGTTCGACGGCGACGGCGACCGGATCGGGGCGGTGGACGAGCAGGGTCGCCCCGTATTCGGCGATCAACTGCTCGTGCTGCTCGGCCGCGATCTGGCCCGTCGCATCGGTCCGGGCCACGCGGTGATCTTCGACGTGAAGTGCTCCGACGTGCTGCCCCGCGAGCTCGCGCGGGCCGGCCTCGTGCCCACGATGTGGAAGACCGGTCACTCGCTCATCAAGCAGAAGATGAAGGAGACCGGCGCGCCGCTCGCGGGCGAGATGAGCGGCCACATGTTCTTCGGGGACGACTGGTACGGCTTCGACGACGCGCTGTTCGCGGCGGCGCGGCTGCTCCGCTACGTGGCGCAGCAGGGAGGACCCCTCTCGAGCCTGCTCGCCGATCTTCCCGTCACGACCGCCACGCCGGAGCTCCGGGTCGACTGCCCCGACGACCAGAAGTTCGCCATCGTGGAGCGCGCGGCCCGCCATTTCGCCGCCAAGTACCCGGTCTCGACGCTCGACGGCGTGCGCATCCGCTTCGCGGAGGGGTGGGGCCTGCTGCGCGCCTCGAACACGCAGCCGGTGCTGGTGCTCCGGTTCGAGGCGGCCACGCCCGAGGCACTCGCCGCGTACCGCAGCGAAGTCGAAAGCTGGCTCGCGGCGCAGCGCGGCCGCGCGTGACGTCTGCCGGCCGCCGCCGGACGCTGGTCCTCGGCGTCGGAGCGCTCGCCGTCGTGCTCGTCGGAGGGCGCTGGCTCGCCCTCGAGACGGCGGAGCGCATCTGGGCTTCGACCGTCTCCGGGGGCGCGGCGTATCTCTCGACGCGCGACTTCGCCCGTCTCGTGTCGGGTCTCCTGCTCCTCGCCGCGGTCGCGTGGGGCACGGCCAACCTGCTGTTCGTGTACCGCTCCATCGGATCGATGCAGCTGTCCCGCCGGCTCGGCGACCTGGAGATCGTCGAGGCGGTCCCCCAGCCGCTGCTGCTCGCCGGCACGATCGCGTGCGGCCTGGTGTTCGGGTTCCTGCTGACGCTGGGCACGGGCGACTGGTGGATGCAGGCAGCGCTCGCGTCCCGCGCCCCCCGGTTCGGCGTCGCCGACCCGGTACTGCACCTCGATATCGGCTACTACGTGGCCCGCCTGCCGTGGATGGAGCGGCTGCGGGAGCTCGCGCTGCTGGCGGTCTGTGCGGCGACCGCCGTGGTGGCGCTGCTCTACGGCGGGATCGGATCGCTCAAGATCCGGCGCTGGCTCCCGTACGCGAACGCTCACGCCCGGGCGCATCTCGGCCTGCTGCTCGCCCTGCTCGCCCTGACGCTCACCTGGGGCGCGCTGCTCGACCCCGCGGAGACCGTGGCGGGATTGAACGGCGTGCTCACCCAGCGGGCGCTCGACCTGCGCCTGCCCGCCGCCCCGGTCGTCGCGGGGGTCGGCCTCGCGACGGCCGTGGCGAGCCTGATATGGGGCCTGCGCGAACGACCGATCCTGCTCGTGTCCGCTTGGGCCACCCTGCTCGTCGCATCGCTCGCCGGGTTCACGGTCATACCCGGCCCGCTGCCGGACACCATGACGGACCTGGGGGGCCACGGCGTGCGCGACAGCGCGCTCGCGGCGGACCAGCAACGGCTCGAGGCCCTCGCCTTCGGGGCGGGGCAGCAGGCGGAGCACGCGCCGCCTGGGTTCACGAGTCCCGCCGCGGCCGCGGCGGGGCTGCCGATCTGGGATGCCCGGCGGGTTCTCGTGGCCGCCGCGGCACGCCGCGATCTCGCGGTGGGGCCGAGGACGCCCGCCACCGCCGCCCTCACCCCGCACCCGCTCGCCGATGGGCGGCCCAGTTGGATCGTGGCGTTCCGTCCCGCGCCCGACAGTGAGACCGGCCGCCAGCCGCCCGACTGGACCGCGCTCCACCGCGCGGCGTGGGCTCGCGCCGGCCCTCCAGTCGTCGCGGTGGAGGCGGACACGCTGCTCGAGTTCGTGCCGGCGGCGACGCGCGATTCCGCCACGTGGTTCGGGCTGGGGTTCACGGACTTCGCGGTGGCGGCCCCCGACACCTGGCCGGCGCTGCGGCGCGCCGGCGTCGTGCTGACGGGCTGGTGGCGCCGCACCGCGCTGGCCTGGGCGCTGCAGAGTCCCGCCCTCGCCCGTCGCGAGACGGACGGCTTGCTGCTGTTGTGGCGCCGCGATGTGGCGGGCCGCGTGCAGCGGCTCGCGCCATTCGCGACGTTCGACGACCCCGTCCCCATCGTGGCGGACAGCACTCTGTGGTGGGTGACGTACGGCTATCTGGCGGCGGAAGCGTTTCCGCTCGTCAGGGCCGTCCCGCTGGACGGCCGCTCCCTGCGTTATCTGCGGGCGGGGCTCGTGGCCGTCGTGAACGCGACGAGCGGCGATACCCGCGTGTATCTCGCCCCCGGCGCGGATTCGCTGGCCAACGCCTGGGCCGACTTGATCACGCCCCTCATCCGACCGCTCGACAGCCTCCCCGCGGCCGTGCGTGCCCAGCTGCCGTTCCCGCGCCACGCCTTTCGCGCGGTCGCCGCCCTGCTGGAGCGGTGGCGCGCCGGGACCCACCCCTGGGTCCCCAGGCCGCGCGAGCCGTTCGAGCTTGTGGCTCCGGGAGGCGACGGCGCGCCGGCGAGCGTGTGGACCGCGCAGGGTTTCGAAGCCGGGAGCACGTTCGCGACCCTCGTCGCGGGAGCGATGGCGCCCGCGGGGCCGCAGCTCGTCGTGTGGCGGCCGACGCCGCCGGTGCGGCTCCCGGCTGTGCTGCTCGGGTCGCCCACGACGACGGCGCCCGGTGTGTTCCGCCTCTGGAACGCCGCCGGCACGCTCGTCTCCAAGCAGGCCCTGTTCGTCGAGGCATCCGCCGGCGGCCCCGCGAGCGGCATCGACACCTTATTCCTCACCTGGGGAGACCGGCACGGCCAGGGTCGCGATGCAGCCGCGGCGTTGCGCGAGCTGCTCGGCACCGCGGGCGCACCGCTCCCGCCCAGCGACACCACCCTCGCCGCCCGCTGGCAGCGCGCGCAGCGCGTCGTCGCGCAGGCCGACTCCGCGCTCGCGGCCGGCGATCTGGAAGCGTTCGCCCGTCTGTACCGCCAGCTGCAGGAACTGCTCGCGCCGGGTCGCCGCAAGCTTGCTCCGACCCCCGAGCGCCGCTAGGTTGCGCCGCCGTGACACCGGGCACCATCGTCGTCGCGCTCGGCGGCAACGCCGTCGCCCCCCCGGGGGAGCGTCCCACGATCGCGAACCAGTTCCGCCACACCCGCGCCAGCCTTGGCCCGATCGTGGACCTGGCCCGTGACGGGTGGCGCATCACGCTCGTTCACGGCAACGGACCGCAGGTGGGCGACGAGCTGGCTCGCAACGAGCTCGCCGCCGACCAGATCGAGCCGCTGCCGCTGGGCGTCCTGGTGGCGGCGACCGCCGGCTGGATGGGCTATATGATCCAACAATCGCTCCAGAACGCGCTGGCGCGCGCCGGCGTCGCCCGTCAGGTCGTGACGCTCATCAGCCAAACACTGTGCGATCCCCAGGACCCGAACCTGCGCATCCCGACGAAGCCGATTGGACACGCCCTCGACGCGGCGCGGGTCGCGCGCCTCCGCGCGCGGGGCGTGCCGGTGAAGGAGCAGGAGCCCGGCCGGTGGCGCCGGGTGACGCCGAGCCCCAGGCCGATGGCGGTGGTCGAGCGCGACATGATCGGCCATCTCATCGCGGCGGGGCACATCGTCGTCACCTGCGGGGGCGGCGGGCCGCCGGTGTACGACGATCCCGAGCTGCGTCTCGAGGGAATCGACGCCGTGGTGGACAAGGACCGCGTCGCCGCGATCCTCGGCCGCGAGATCGCCGCCGACGTCCTCCTCATCCTCACCAACGTCGATGCCGTGTACCGCGGCTACGGCACGCCGCGTCAGCAGGCGATCCGGCGGCTCACGTTGGCGCAGGCCGATCATCTGCTCGCGGGCAACGAGCTCGGCACGGGCAGCATGCGCCCCAAGGTCGAGGCCGCCTCCGCGTTCGTGCGTGCCGGGGGCCGGCGCGCGGTCATCGCGCAGCTGTCACAGGGCCTCGCGGCCCTGGCGGGCGACGCCGGGACGACGATCTCCGGGGAGGGGGAGCCGGCGTGAACCTGCACGAGTATCAGGCCCGCGACATCCTCCGGCGCCAGGGGATTCCCGTTCCGCCGGGCGATGTCGCCGAGACGCCGGAACAGGCGCGCGCCATCGCCGAACGGCTGGGTGGCGGCGTGGTGGTGAAGGCGCAGGTCCACGCCGGGGGGCGCGGTAAGGCCGGCGGCGTGAAGCTGGCGCGGAACCCCGCCGAGGCCGCCGCCCACGCCGCCGCGATCCTCGGCATGACCATCAAGGGACTCACGGTCCGCAAGGTGCTCGTGGCGCCCGCGGCAGAGATCGCGTCCGAGAGCTACGTCGGGATCCTCGTGGACCGGGCGTCGCAACGCCCCGTCCTGATGGTGAGCGCCGCGGGCGGAATCGACATCGAGGAGGTCGCGGCTCAGGCGCCGGAGCGGATTCACCGGCTCGCTGTCGATCCGCGTTACGGGCTGTTGCGCCACCAGGCGCTGGGCCTCGGCTTGAAGCTCTACCGGGACGTGGGGCAGGCGCGCGCCGCAGCCGACATCATGCAGCGCCTCTACGCCGCGGTCTACGCCGTCGGCGCCTCGCTCGCCGAGATCAACCCGCTGGCGACCACCCCGGCCGGCGCCGTGACCGCGCTCGACGCGAAGGTCGTGATCGACGACAACGAGCTGGAGCGCCATCCCGAGATCGCGGCGCTCCGCGACTCGGGCGGCGAGGCGCCCTCGGAGGTCGCCGCGCGCGAGGCGGGGCTCACGTTCATCAAGCTCGAGGGCTCCGTGGGGTGCTGCGTCAACGGCGCGGGGCTCGCGATGGCCACGATGGACCTCGTCAAGTTCTACGGCGGCGAGCCGGCCAATTTCCTCGACATCGGCGGCAGCTCGAATCCCCAGAAGGTCGTGGACGCGCTCAAGATCATCACCGCCGACCCGGGCGTCCGGGCGATCCTCTTCAACATCTTCGGCGGGATCACGCGCTGCGACGACGTCGCGAACGGCATCGTCCAGGCCACGCGGCAGTTTCCGCTCCGCGTCCCGCTCGTCATCCGGCTCACCGGAACGAACGAGGCCCTCGCGGTCCAGATCCTCACGCAGGCCGGGTTCTCCGCCCTGACGGACATGGACGAGGCGGTGCAGCGCGCGGTGGCGCAGGCGAGGACCGCGTGAGCGTCTTCATCGACGGCGAGACGCGCCTGGTGGTGCAGGGGATCACGGGCCGCGACGGGTCGTTTCACTCGCGCCAGATGATCGCCTACGGCACCAAGGTCGTGGCCGGCGTCACGCCTGGAAAGGGCGGACAGGTCTTCGACGGCGTCGTCCCGGTGTTCGACACCGTCGCGGACGCCGTGCGCGAGACCCGGGCCAACACGTCGGTGATCTACGTGCCCGCCGCCGTCGCCGCGTCGGCCATCTTCGAGGCCGCCGACGCGGGGCTCAGGCTCATCGTCTGCATCACGGAAGGAATCCCGGTGCTCGACATGACCCGCGTCCTCCCCTACGTGCAGGAGCGCGGGGCGCGCCTCATCGGTCCGAATTGCCCGGGGCTCATTTCGCCCGCGCGCAGCAAGGTCGGGATCATTCCCGGAAACATCTGCCAGCCCGGCCGCACCGGCGTCGTGTCTCGCAGCGGCACGCTCACGTACGAGATCGTGCACCAGCTCTCCACGCACGGCTTCGGCCAGTCCACCTGCATCGGAATCGGCGGGGATCCGCTCATCGGCACGAACTTCATCCACTGCCTCTCAGCCTTCCAGGCCGACGCCGAGACCGACGCGGTGGTCATGATCGGGGAGATCGGCGGCACCGACGAGCAGCAGGCCGCCGACTACGTGCGGCAGGCGGTGACCAAGCCGGTGGTCGGCTTCATCGCCGGACAGACGGCGCCGCCGGGCCGCCGCATGGGACACGCCGGCGCGATCATCTCCGGGTCGAGCGGCACGGCCGCCGAGAAAATGGCGGCCTTCGCGCGCGCCGGGATCGCGGTCATGAAGCGACCCGCCGACGTCGTACCGCTCCTGCGGGAACGCCTGTGAAGCTGCGCGACGTCCTCCGCCCCGAGCACGTGGTCGTGCCGCTGCGGGCGACCACGGTGAAGGAAGCGACCGAGCTCCTCGCCGAGCGCCTCGTCGCGAGCGGTGCCGTGGCCGACCCCCAACGGCTGAACGCCGTCATCCGGCACACCTGGCCGGAGGACATGGTCAGCGTCGGGGAGCATGCATTCCTGCCGCATTTCCGCAGCGAGGCGGTGCGGGGGCTCGTGACGGCGGTGGGCATCTCCCCCACGCCGATTCGGTGGGAAAAGGATCCGCACCGTACCGCCCGGGTCGTGATCTTCATCGTGGCGCCGCTGCGCGACGCTGCGCTGTACCTCCAGGTGGTCGGTGCGTTCGCGCGCACCCTGGCCGATCCCGAGACCGTGCTCGCGCTGCTCGCCGCGCGCACGCCCGACCAAGTCGTGGCGGTGGCCGCGCTCCATGAGGTCGAGCTCCCGAGCCAGCTCACGGTGCGGGACGTCATGACGCCGCACGCCATCACCGTCGGGGCCGAGCGGACGCTGGGCGACGTGGCCCGGCTCATGGTGGAGCAGGACATCCGCGCCCTCCCGGTGGTGGACGAAGGCGGCTCGCTCATCGGGATGGTCACCCACCGTGAGCTCCTGCGATTCCTGATCCCCAACTTCGTCCAGCGCACCAAGAGCGGAGAGTTTCGGGCGCCCACGCGATCCCAGTTGTTGCGCGCCTCCGCCGACCCCCAGCTCATCCCGGTGAAGGAAGCGATGGCGCGCTCGGTGCTCTGCCTGGCGGAGGACCAGACGCTCGCCGACGTGGCCAACCTCATGAGCACCAAGGACGTCGACCGCTTTCCCGTGGTCCGCGAGGGGGTCGTGGTCGGCTTCCTGACCCGCGCGGACGTCATCCGCCGCCTCATCGCTCCCTGAACCCGACACCCGGCACTTCGATGCTCACTCTCGCCATCATCAAGCCCGATGCGGTTCGCGCGGGCCTCGCGGGAAAGATCCTCGCGCACCTCGAAGCCGCGGGGTTCGCGGTCCGCGCGGCGCGCCTCGTCAAGCTCAGCCCCGCGCAGGCGGAGGCCTTCTACGAGGTGCACCGCGCGCGCCCGTTTTACCGGTCACTGGTGACGTTCATGACGTCGGGACCCGCCCTGGCGCTCGCGTTGCAGCGGGCCGACGCCGTGGCCCAGCTGCGCAAGGTGATCGGCGCCACCGACCCCGCCGATGCGGAGCCGGGCACGGTCCGCAAGCTGTACGCCGAGTCCAAGGAGCAAAACGCCATCCACGCCTCGGACTCGGCCGAGACCGCGGCCCGCGAAGTGGCGTTCTTCTTCCCCGAAGCCGAGCTGCGGGAGCTGGGGGGCAGCCGGTAGCAGTTCGCTTGACGCAAGTGCCACAAGGGTTTAGCTTCGTTTGCCCATGCTACAGATCGACCTGCGGGAGCTCGCCCGCGGCCCGGCCGAAACGCGGGGCCAGCTTCCAGCGGACGATCCCCTGTTCGAGGGCCTCGACGTGGCGCTGGCCGAGCCGGTCACTGTGGCAGGCCGGTTGCAGGACGCCGCGGAAGGGCGGTTCTACTGGCGCGGCTCGCTCACGACGCGCATCGCCTCCCAGTGCCGCCGCTGCCTCGCGCCCGTAACCGTGCCGGTCGTGGCGGACATCAACGCGCTATTTTCCCGGGACCCGGACGCCCTAGAGGATCCGAGTTCCTATCCCCTGGCGCCCGACGCGGTGCAGATCGATCTCCGCCCAGCGGTGCGGGAAGAGCTGCTCCTGGCCGTACCTCAGTGGGTGGTCTGCCGTGACGATTGCCGCGGGCTCTGCCCGCGTTGTGGCAAAGACCTGAACGCGGGTCCCTGCGGCTGCCCGCCGGTGGTGGACCAACGCTGGCAGGGCCTCGCCGCGCTGAAGGGCAAGCTCCACGACTGAAAAGGATCATACCATGGCTGTCCCGAAGCGAAGAACGTCCAAGCGGAAGAAGCGCGCCCGCCGCACGCACTACAAGGCGGCGCCGATCGCCCTCCAGCCGTGTCCACGCTGCGGCGACCTGAAGCAGCCACACCGGGTGTGCCCGACCTGCGGCTACTACCGGGATGAGCAGCGCATCGCCGTCGAGGATGCCTGACGGTGATACGGATCGCGCTGGATGCGATGGGGAGCGACGACGCGCCGCGTGTTGAAGTGGAAGGCGCCGTGCAGGCGCTGCGCGAGCTCCCGCCCGGTTTTCGCATCCAGCTCGTAGGCCGGACCGCAGACATCGCAGCCGCGCTCAAGGCCCAGGGAGACGTCGACCGGGCCCGGCTCGACGTCGTCGAGGCCCCCGAGGTGGTCGGGATGGGAGAGAAGCCGCTCGCCGCCGTGAAGGGCAAACCCCGCTCGTCGATCGCCGTCGGCCTGGGACTCCAGAAGCAGGGCGAGTCAGATGCCTTCATTTCCGCGGGCAATACCGGCGCGGTGATGGCCGCGGCGACGCTCATGCTGCGCCTGCACGAGGGTGTGCAGCGCGCCGCCGTCGGCCCGCTGTTCCCGACCGCCGTGCATCCGGTCCTGGTCATCGACGGAGGGGCCAACGTCGATTGCGACGCGCGCGAGCTCGTCGGGTTCGCGCATCTCGGCTCGGTGTACGTGCGCGACGTGCTGGACCGGCCGCAGCCCGGCGTCGGTCTGCTCAACGTGGGCGAGGAAGACGAGAAAGGCAACGCGGTCGTCAAGGAAGCGCACCAGCTCCTCAAGCAGACGCCCGGCATCAAGTACGTAGGCAACGTCGAAGGTCGCGACATCCTCGCCGGCCAGTGCAAGCACGGGCGGATCGACGTCGTCGTGTGCGACGGCTTCGTGGGGAACGCGGTCCTCAAGTTCTACGAGTCGGCGGGCCGCATGTTCATGGGGATGATGAAGCAGGCGTTCCCCGACGTGCTCGGGCGGCCGGAAGCGAAGCAGCTGTTCAAGTTCCTCGACTACTCCGAATACGGCGGTGCGCCGCTGCTGGGCGTGAAGGGCGTGGTGATCATCTGCCACGGCGCGTCGCCGGCGCGCGCCATCAAGAACGCGGTGCGCGTCGCGGTGCACATGGTGGAGACGCACGTCGACCAGGACATCGGCGCCGAGCTCGCCGAGGGAGGGGCCGCACGGTGAAGCGCCCCATCGCGGAGCTCTGGGGAACCGGCCGCTACACGCCCAAGCGCGTGATGACGAACGACGAGTTCTCCAAGATCCTCGACACATCGGATCAATGGATCCGGGAGCGCACCGGCATCCGGGAGCGGCGCGTGGCCGGGCCCGACGAGTCCAACGCGTGCATGGCCAAGGCGGCGGCCGAGCAGGTGCTGCAGGACACCGGCATCACGCCGCTCGACCTCGACGCCCTGGTGGTGGCGACCTGCTCGCCCGACCGGCTGCTCCCCTCCCAGGCGTGCGATCTCCAAGCGTTGATCGGCGCCAAGCACGCCGCCGCCTTCGACGTGCAGGCGGCCTGCACGGGCTTCCTGTACGCCCTGAACGTCGCGGAAGGGCTGGTGGCGTCGGAGCAGGCGGAGCACGTGCTCGTCGTGGCCTCGGAGAAGCTCACCTCGATCATGGACTGGAGCGACCGCACGACCGCCGTGCTGTTCGGCGACGGTGCCGGGGCAACCCTGGTGCGGAAGAGCACTGACGGGCGCGGGATGCTGTCGAGCTACATGCGGTCCGACGGCACGCTCGCCGAGCTCCTGTATCGGCCGGGCGGCGGTGCCGCGCACCCACCGAGCGAGGAACTGCTGAAGGATCACTCGTACTACATCCACATGGCGGGCCGCGAGGTGTTCAAAGCCGCCGTGCTGTCGATGGCCGATGCGTGCGACAAGGCGCTCGAGCGCGCCGGTCTCAGCGCCGGCGACATCGACCTGCTGATCCCGCACCAGGCGAACATCCGCATCATCGAGGCGACCGCCAAGCACGCCGGGGTGCCCATGGACAAGGTCTACGTCAACGTGGACCGCTACGGCAACACATCCGCGGCATCGGTGGCGATCGCCCTCGACGAGGCCGTGCGCTGTGGTCGCCTCAAGCCGGGCATGAAGGTGATGTTCTGCGCGTTCGGCGCGGGCTTCACCTGGGCGAGCCTGGTGGTGCAGTGGTAGCCGGAGGGAACACCGTTTGGCTCTGTCCCGGACAGGGCGCGCAAAAGGTAGGAATGGCCAGGGACCTCGCCGAGCGGTTCGCCGCAGCGCGGGACACACTGCACGCCATCGACGAGACGCTCAAGCTTCCCCTCAGCCGGCTCATGTTCGAGGGACCGGAGGACCAGCTCACGGCGACCGAGAACGCTCAACCGGCCATACTGGCGCACAGCGCTGCCGTCTTCGCTGTGGTGCGCGACCGCGTCCGCGCGACCGCCGTCGCCGCGGCGGGCCATTCGCTGGGCGAGTACACCGCCTACGTCACCGCCGGATCGCTCGCGGCGAGCGACGCCGCCGGTTTGGTGCGGCGGCGCGGCGAGCTGATGCAGCAAGCGGGCACCGCCCGGCCGGGGACGATGGCCGCGGTGCTGGGCCTTGCCACCGCGGAAGTGGAGGCGGCGTGCCGCGAGGCGTCGAGCGGCGGCGCGGTGGCCGTGGCGGCAAATCTCAACGCACCCGACCAGACGGTCATCTCGGGCGATCCCGATGCCGTGGCGAAGGCCGGCGCGGCGTGCAAGGCGCACGGCGCCAAGCGCGTCGTGCCGCTGAAGGTCAGCGGGGCCTTTCACTCCTCCCTCATGGCCCCGGCAGCGAACTACCTGCGCCTGGCGCTCGAGCGCGCGCCCTTCAAAGACCCCGCGTTCCCCGTGATCGCCAACGCGACCGCCGAAGCGGTGCGCGACGCGGCGCGGGCCCGCCGGCTCCTCGCGGACCAGCTCACCGCGCCGGTGCGCTGGGTCGCCTGCATGCAGCGCGCCGTCGAGCTCGCGGGCGACGGCGCCAGATTCATCGAGATCGGCCCAGGGAACGTCCTCGCCGGGCTGCTGCGGCGGATCGTGGCGGGGGCGAGCGTGACCAGCCTCGGCACCGCGGACGAAGTGACGAAGTTCTTGGAGGCCGCGTGAAGATCGACCTGGCCGGCAAGGTCGCGCTGGTGACGGGGGGGAGTCGCGGCATCGGGCACGCGATCGCGCGGGCGTTGGCGCAGGTCGGCGCGCACGTGGCGGTCTTGGGCCGCGATGGGGACAATGCTCGCGCGGCGGCCGAGTCGTTCGGTCACGCCCCAGCGCGCGGCTACGGCTGCGACGTGAGCGAAGCGGGACAAGTCGAGACGACCGTCGCGGCGGTCGAGAAGGACTTCGGCCGCATCGACATCCTGGTTAACAACGCCGGAACCACGCGCGACAACCTGCTGTTCCGGATCGGTGAGGAGGACTGGAACACGGTCCTCGACACGAACCTGAAGGGTGCCTTCCTCGTGACCAAGCACGCCGCCCGGGGGATGATCAAGCGGCGCTGGGGTCGGGTCATCAACATCACGAGCGTCGTGGGCATTGGGGGAAACAAGGGGCAATCGAACTACTCGGCCTCCAAGGCGGGGCTGATCGGCTTCACCAAGTCGGTGTCGAAGGAGCTGGCGTCGCGCAACGTGCTCGTGAACGCCGTGGCGCCGGGGTTTATCGAGACGGAGCTGACCCGCGACCTCGGCCCCGAGCAGCGGGCCATGCTGCTCGGGGCGATTCCGCTCGCGCGGTGGGGGCAGGTGACCGACGTGGCCGCGGCGGTGCTCTTTCTCGCTTCCGACTTCGCGAGCTACATTACGGGTCAGGTGCTGGTTGTCGACGGCGGGATGGTGCTGTGATCTCTTTCCCACACCTCCATTGAGGATACCCATGGCAATGGACATGAAGCAGCTCGAAGAGAAGGTCAAAGACATCATCGTCGAGGAGCTGGGAGTCGAGCGCGAGAAGCTCACATCCGGCGCGAGCTTCATGGAGGACCTGGGCGCCGACAGTCTCGACACGGTCGAGCTCGTGATGGCCTTCGAGAAGGAATTCGACATCGACATCCCCGACGAGGAGGCCGAGAAGCTGCGCACGGTGGGGCAGGCGTTGCAGTACCTCCACGACAAGATGGGGAAATAGCGGAATGCCGCGCCGGGTCGCGATCACGGGCATCGGACTCGTGACGCCGCTGGGAGCGAACGTCCAGAGCACCTGGGAGGGCCTCGTGGCGGGGCGCTCGGGCGCGGGGCCGATCACGCGGTTCGATCCGGCCCAGAGCCCCGTGAAGTTCGCCTGCGAGGTGAAGGGATTCGACCCGGCGCGGTTCCTCGAGAAGAAGGAGATCCGCCGCTACGATCTGTTCGCCCAGCTCGCGGTAGGCGCGGCCGAGGAAGCGGTCGCCGACGCCTGCCTCGCGAGCAACTGGGGCAACGTCGACCTGAAGCGCGTCGGCGCCATCGTCGGCACCGGAACGGGCGGACTGCAGACGTTCGAAGAGAATTGCCGCGCGCTGTTCGAGAAGGGGCCGAGCCGCGTGTCGCCGTTTTTCGTTCCGATGTACATGCCGAATGTCGCCGCGGCGCTGCTGTCGATGCGGTACGGCGTCAGGGGACCGAGCTACGCCACCGTGTCGGCATGCGCCTCGTCGGCGAACTCACTCGCCGACGCGGTCAACCTGATCCGGGACGATCACGCGGACGTGATGCTCGCGGGCGGCGCCGAAGCGGCCATCACCCCCCTCGCCGTCGCGAGCTTCGCCAACATGAAGGCGCTGTCCGAGCGCAACGACAGCCCCGAGACGGCGAGCCGCCCCTTCGACAAGGACCGTGACGGCTTCGTCATGGCCGACGGCGCCGCCGTCGTGATCCTTGAGGAGTGGGAACACGCCAAGCGACGGGGCGCGAAGATCTACGCCGAGGTCGCGGGCTGCGGCATGACCGCGGACGCCTATCACATCACGGCCCCGGCGCCCGACGGCTCCGGCGCCCAGGAGGCGATGCGGTTGGCGATGCGGGACGGGGGCATCCGGCCGGAGGACGTCGGCTACATCAACGCCCACGGTACGTCCACGCCGCACGGCGATTCCGCGGAGACGGCGGCGGTCAAGGCGGTGTTCGGCCCGCACGCGCGGAAGCTGATCTTCGCCTCCACCAAGTCGATGACGGGTCACCTGCTCGGCGCCGCCGGCGCGCTCGAGGCGGCGATCTGCGCGCTCATCGTGCAGACCGACGTCATCCCGCCGACCATCAACCAGTTCACGCCCGACCCGGCCTGCGACCTCGATTCCGCCCCCAATAAGGCGGTGAAGCGCCACGTGGACGTGGCGCTCTCGAACTCGTTCGGGTTCGGCGGGCATAACGTGACGCTGGCGATTCGGCGCGCGGCCTGATGAGCGGCGATCCCGCGCTCGCTCCGATCGCCGCCAAGGTCGAGCGCGGTGAGCGGCTGTCCCGCGACGACGCCCTCGCCCTGTTTCAGTCCCACGATCTGCTGACCATCGGCCGGCTCGCCGACCAGGCGAACCGGCGCAGAAACGGCGACCGCGTGTTCTTCGCCGCCAACCAGCACATCAACCCGACGAACGTATGCGTGCTGCGGAACACCTGCGTGTTCTGCTCGTTCGCGCGGATGCCGCAGGAGGACGGCGCCTACACCCGTAGCCTCGAGGACGTGTTCGCCGAAGCCGACGCGGCGCGCGACAACCCCACCCGCGAATTCCACATCGTGGGAGGGCTGCATCCCAAGCTCCGGCTCGCCTACTACGTGGACATGTTCCGCGGCCTGAAACAGCGCCACCCGGACGTCCAGATCAAGGCGCTCACGGCCGTCGAGGTCGCCCACCTCGCGCGTATCGAGCGGCTGTCGGTGCGCGAAGTGCTCGCCGCCATGAAAGAGGCGGGGGTCACGACCCTCCCGGGCGGCGGCGCCGAGGTGTTCAGCCCTGCCGCCCGCGTTACGATCGCCGACCGGAAGCTGTCGGGCGAGGAATGGCTGGCGGTGCACCGCGAAGCGCACCGGCTCGGCCTCCCCTCCAATTGCACGATGCTGTACGGGCACGTGGAGACCATGGCCGACCGCGTGGACCACCTGCTCGCGCTGCGGGCCCTCCAGGACGAGACGGGAGGCTTCCTCACCTACATCCCCCTCGCCTACCACCCCGACCACAACGAGCTGGGGGAGGCGCTGGGCCGCACCGGCACCGCAACGTCGGGCTTCGACGACCTGAAGAACATCGCCGTGGGCCGGCTCGTGCTCGACAACATCCCGCACGTGAAGACCCACTGGCCCATGGTGACGCCATTCATCTCGCAGGTCGCGCTGACCTTCGGGTGCGACGACCTGGAGGGCACAGTGGTGTTCGAGCGGGTCTACCACGAAGCCGGCGCCGGCACGCCGATGTGGCTCTCGTACGATCAGATCGTAGGGTTGATCCGGGGCGCGGGGAAGGAGCCCGTGGAGCGCGACTCGCTGTACCAGATCGTGCGCACCTTCGAAGACTGGGTGCCAGGGCAGGCGTCGGCCCGGCCGGAGGGCCCGGAAGGCCCGACGTTCGCGATCGCCCACAGACCGCAGGCCCAGGCCCGGGGTGGCCGTAAGCTGCCCGTGCTGTCGGGCGCCGTGGACGGGGCCGAATGAGACTGGGCCGTATCGGCTACATCAACTGCTACCCGGTGTACGGGGCGATCGACCGGGGCGTCACGCCGCTCGCGGCCGAACTCGTGACCGGCACCCCCTCCGAGCTGAACGATCTGCTCGCGGCCGGCGAGCTCGACGTTTCGGTCGTGAGCGCGGTCGAGTACGCCCGCAACGCGAGCGATTACGTGCTGTTGCCCGATCTCGCCATTTCGTGCGACGGACCGGTCCGGAGCGTGGCGCTGTTCGCCAAGCGGCCCGCCGAGCGCCTCGACGGCGCCACCGTGCTGCTCACCGCGTCGTCGCGCACCTCCGTCCACCTACTCGAGTTGCTCTGCGCGGACGTGTGGAAGGTGCGGCCGCGGTTCGCGCAGGCGCGCGCCGAGGCCGCCGACCTAGACGCCTTGGCGGGATTGCCGCACGAGGCCGTGCTGGTGATCGGCGATCCGGCGTTGCTGCTATCCGCCCGCCGCTCCTACGAATTCCACTACGACCTGGGCGAGGCGTGGAAGCGCTGGACCGGCCTGCCGTTCGTGTTCGCCGTGTGGGCCGCGCGCCGCGGGGTCGACGCGCGCGCGGTGCGCGCCGTGCACCGGACCCTGCTCGCGGCTCGCGACTGGGGGCTCGCGCACCTGGACGTCCTCGCGGACGCCGCGTCCCACGCCAGCGGCGTGGCCGTGGCGGACTGCCGCAGCTACTTGGCGGGCCTCGACTATGCCCTGACGTACAAGCATCTCGCCGGGCTCACCGATTTCTTCCGCCGGCTCGCCGCCCGCGGCCTGGTCCCCGACGGATCGCTGCGCTTCCTGCAGGTGGCGTGACCGTGGTCGACCGCACGAGCCCCGAGTTCCGGTCCTACGTGGAGCTGTACGAGCGGGCCCCGCTGCTCGAGCTGGGGGGCCTCGCGGACGCGGCCCGGTGGCG
>JAEHDT010000158.1 GCA_016880225.1 Gemmatimonadota bacterium
AACCTTGCGGCTGCTTTCCTCGCCCAGGGATGCCCCCGAACGAGCGTATGCGGTATTACCCGGCCGTTGGGCCGGCTATCCCCCGCCGACGGACAAGTTCCTCACGTGTTACGCACCCATCTGCCACTGAACCGGAGTTGCCCCCGGTCCCGTACGACTTGCATGTGTTAGGCACGCCGCCAGCGTTCGTCCTGAGCCAGGATCAAACTCTCCAATGATTGAAGAATCCGAACAGCTCATGCGAACGACTGCGTTTCGTTTGTCGTCCGTATATCACGTCAGAGTCAAACCCTCGCGACGCGCGTCTGACCGCGCGCCGTTCAAACGGGTCCGCACTCCACACGCTCGACCATCAGTTCTCAAAGAGCCGCGCCCAAAAACTTCGTGCGCAGACGCCAATGCTAACCGGGCGTCCCGACCTGAGTCAAGGGGGTCTCAATATTGAAGATACAGGCCTCGGACCGAGTCGTCCCGCGCCTGCTCCCAGCCCACCCGAATGGATTGCTAGCCGAACCGGATGGCGGCCTGCACATTGGCCCGCATGGAGCCCGGGCCGACCGATCGCCGTCTCGTCGCGGACCGTCGCACCCAACCGGACCGCCGCCGGGTGGTGCGCGTCGTGGTGGAAGAACGCCGCTCCGGGCTGGAACGGCGCGGGGCCGCCGAGCGGCGCGGGACCGACGCCCCCGGCGAGCACATCCACAACGCGCTGCAGCTGCTCACCAACGTCGCCGAGTCGGGCACGCTCGACGAGGCGAGCCTGCGCGATCTGGACGCCGCGATGTTTCGGCTGCGGTTCGCGCTGCACCGCATCGAGCGCGCGGGCTAGGCGGGCGCCTAGACCACGTTGGGCGCAGAGCTCTCCGGAGACGCCGAGCGCCGCGCCGAGCCGGACCGATCCCCGCCCCCCGTCACGGCCTGGACCTCCTTCCACAGGCTGTCGAGCGACAGCGGCTTGAGCAGGACGCGCTCCGTCTCGAGAAACAGCGACATGCTCTGCGGCTTCGGGAGCGGCTCCGACGCGACCAGCACGAACCGCCCCCGCAGCTCCGGCCGCACTACGAGCGCCTGGCGCCACAGCCACAATCCTCCTCGCTCCGGCATGTGACAGTCGGTGATCACAACGTCCACCGGCTGCGCGCGCAACACTTCCAGCGCTTCGAGGCCGCTCCCCGCCGTCGTGACCCGACAGCCGCGGCGTTTCAGAGAGCGGGCGAGCGCTTCACGCAATGCGACACTGTCGTCGACCAAGAGAACGGAGTACATGACGGGCTCGGGTTGAGGGCGCCGCTCGATACCACGGGAGGTTCCGCCGAGTTCCCCAGCTCACAGCGGCGCCGGCTGTTGCAGCCACGCATCAGCGCTTTGGTCACGTGTGAGCGCAAGGGATGTGGGGATCAACCCGGCAGGGAGATGCGCCCGGGAGGATTCGAACCTCCGACCAACAGCTTAGAAGGCTGCTGCTCTATCCACCTGAGCTACGGGCGCCAGGCTTACGACAATCTAGCGGGGCCCAAACGGCGCTCCAATCGGGAGACTGCCACCCCCTCATCTATCAACCCGCGGGACGGTGCCTTATCGTTGGACCGAGGAGGCCTCTATGCGCATCGCCCGCATGATTACGCCGGCTCTCATGCTGGCGCTCTTCCCCACCGCCCGCACCCGCACCGCGCCGCCACCCGATCGCGATCCGCCCGGCCGGGTCGGCCGGCTGAGCTTCCTCGCCGGGTCGGTCTCCTTCCGTCCCGCCACGGTGGACGACTGGGGCGCCGCCACGCTCAACTACCCGCTCCACACGGGTGACCACCTGTGGACCGACGCCGACGCGCGCGCCGAGATCGCCATCGGCTCCACGGCGTTGCGGCTCGCTCCGCTGAGCGCCTTCGGCTTTCTCGCGCTCGACGACGCCACCATGCAGGTGCAACTGTCGCAAGGCTCGCTGAACGTGCGCGTGCGCGACCTGGACGAGAACGAAACCGTCGAGATCGACACGCCGAACGGGGCCGTCTCTCTGCTCCGGCCCGGCGTGTACCGCGTCGACGTGGACTCGACCGGCGACACGACCTCCGTCACGGTGCGCCGCGGCGAAGCCGAGGTGACAGCCGCGGGCTCGGCCGTCCAGGTGCGTCAGGATCAGACGGCCCTGGTCGTGGGCTACGATTCGCCCACGTACGACCTGCACGATGCCCGGCGGTCCGACGACTGGGAGGCTTGGTGCGCCGCTCGCGACCGCCGCTGGGACGACGCGCGCTCGGCGCACTATGTGTCGCGCGGCATGATCGGCTACGAGGATCTCGATGACCACGGCGACTGGCACGAGACGCCGGACTACGGCTGGGTGTGGGCGCCCCGGATCGTGGTCGTCGGGTGGGCGCCGTACCGCTACGGCCACTGGGCCTGGGTGGAGCCGTGGGGCTGGACGTGGATCGACGACGCGCCGTGGGGCTTCGCGCCCTTCCACTACGGCCGCTGGGTGTACGTGAGCGGCGGCTGGGTTTGGGTGCCGGGTCACGTGGTGGCCCGGCCGGTGTACGCGCCCGCGCTCGTGGTGTTCGTTAGCGGCCGCAACTGGGGCGTGGCGATCGCCGGCGGCGGCGTGGCGTGGTGTCCCCTCGGCCCCGGCGAGCCGTACGTGCCCGCCTACCGCGTGAGCAACACCTACTTCCGCAAGGTGAACGTGACGAACGTGGACGTCACCAACATCACGGTGACCAACGTGAACGTCACGAACATCACGTACCGGAACCGCGCGACGCCGGGCGCGGTGACCGTCGTGTCGCGCCGGACGCTCATCGAGTCGCGCCCGGTGGACCGCGACGTGATCGTGGTGCCGCGCGAGCGGCTCGATCAGGCGCGGGTGGTCGGCGCCGCGGCACCGGTCGCGCCGACCCGCCGGAGCGTGCTCGCGCAACCAGAGATCATCGCCGTACGGCGCCCGCCGGCCGTGGTCACCGGACGCGCGGTCGTGGTGCGCCGGCAGCCGCCGGCTGTCGCGGTGCCGTTCAATGCGCGCGAGCCGGCACTTCGGGCCCGGCCCGGTCGCC
>JAEHDT010000159.1 GCA_016880225.1 Gemmatimonadota bacterium
GGGGGGGGGGGGGGGGGGGGGGGGGGGACGGTGCCACGGTGTATCATGTTCGCACGGTGAGTGACCCGCGCCGGCTCGGCCGGACCGGCGCGGCACTCGAATACGAGGTGCACCCTGCCGCCCCGGTTGGTGTGGTGCTGGGCTATGCCCACGACTGGCTTGCCAAGGATTCCGCGGGTCGCGACGCGGCGCCGTCGTACTCCGCCGGCGTGTACTACGACGTCACCCCGCGCACCCGGCTCCGGGCCGCCGCGTCCCGTCGCATCCGGTTCCCGACCGTCAGCCAGCTGTACGATCCGACCGGGGGCAACCCAGCGCTGTCGAGCGAGCGCGCCACGGAGTACGACGCAGGCATCGAGCAGGAGCTCGCCTCGGGCTCGCGGGCGTCGCTCAGCGTGTACCACACCGACGTGTACGGCTACATCGAGCGGCCCGCGCCGGGGCAGCCGTTCGCCAACTTCAGCGCGTACCGGTTCCGCGGCGCCGAGCTGACGGCCGAGACCGCAGCCTTCGCCCGCCTGCTGCTGCGGGGGGGCTACACATTTCTCGATACCCACGACCGCTCGCCCGGCGCCCAGTTCCAGGCCCTGCAGTACCGCCCGCGCCACAAGGCGACCCTGGAGGCCCGCTATGCTCTCCCGGGCGGCCCCGCCGTCGTCGCCTCGATCATGCGGGTGGACGGTCAAGTGTATTTCTCACGCACTACCCCGCGACGCGAGGCCGACCTGGCCGGCTACACCCTCGTGAACGTCCGCCTCACACAAGCCTTCTGGGAGCGGGCGGCGACTCTCTACGTGGGAGCCGACAACCTCCTCAACCAAGCATATCAAGAGGAATACGGCTACCCGCAGGCCGCGCGCGCCGTCTACGCCGGGGCGGTGGTGCACTGGTGACGAGCTTTGACACCGTGAGAACGGGAATCCTGCCCGTGGACGAGGCGCTGCGGGCGACGTCGCGCCTGCCGCCGCTCGGGGCGGGACACGAGACCGTGCGACGCCTCGAGCTGACGGCGCTCGTACTCGCTGGAAGCGCCGCAGCACTGCTGACCCACCTGCTGCGGCTCCGGCTCGGCATACCTGGGAGCAGCATCGTCTTCGCCATCCTGCCACTGGCGCTTGGCTTCGCGCTCGTGCCGCGCCGCGGCGCGGGCGCCGTGATGTCCGGCGCGGCCCTCGCGACCACGGCCGTCCTCGGCGTCGCCGGGGTGCGTCTCGACGGGATTGGCGCGGTCACGAGCCTGACCGTCGCCGGCCCGCTGCTCGACCTCGCCTGGCGATGGGGCCAGGCGGGTGGCTGGCGGCTGTACCGCAGCTTCGTCCTGGCGGGAGCCGCGAGCAACGCCGCCGCATTCGTCGTGCGCGCCGCCGCCAAAGCGCTCGAGCTGCCGGGCGGAAGCGTCGGAGGCTCGTTCCACGCCTGGTGGCCGCGGGCCATCGCGACCTACGCGGCTGCGGGGCTGATCGCGGGCTTGGTAGCCGCCGCGGCGTGGTTCCGGCTGCGCGCCGGAGCGCGACAGTGATCTACCTCGGCGTCGACGACACCGACATGCCGGGAACGCCGGGCACGAATCAGCTGGCGCGGCGGCTGATAGCCGCTCTTCCGGCCGGCTTCGGTCTGCGGGTTGCGTTGCGGCACCAGCTCTTTTTCGACTCTCGCGTCCCCTACACGAGCAAAAACGGCAGCGCGTCGCTGCTCCTGGACGCGGCACCCGGGCGACGCGCCGCAGACCTCCTCCCCGTGCTGCGCCGGGAGATGCAGCAGTGGTATCAGCCGGGAAGCGATCCCGGCCTGTGCGCCGCCGACCGGGTGCCGGTCGTGATCGGCGAGTTCGGCCGCCGCTGCCAGCGCGAAGTCGTGCGGCAGGACGAAGCCCGAGCTCTCGCACGGGCGCACGGCGTGCACCTCGAGGGCCTGGGAGGCACGGAGGACGGCGTGATCGGCGCGCTCGCGGCGGTGGGTCTACTGGCGGGCGGCGACGACGGTCGCGTGGTTCACCTTCCGGGGTGGAGCTGGCCCGACGGCTTCGCGGGACCGCAGCGACTCGACGCCGTGCTGCGGCGCGGCGTCGACGAGATACGGCAGGCGACGGGGGACGAGCCCGTGACCGACGGCGTTGTGGACGTTGGCAAGCACCTGCGGCCGAGCTTTCGAGGCGGTCGGGTGGTGCTGTTCGTCGAGCCGTGCGGAAACGGCGCGACGCCGACCGCCTGGAGGGCCGTCAAGCTACCATAGGTTGCGCGCCGCTAAGGGCATCACGCCCCCGGCGAGCGCGCTGCCTCCGCCACAGCCTCCACCTCGCCCAAAGCGCGGTCGAGAATGGCCACGAGACGCTGCCGCGTGGCTTCGTCGCGCGCCTTCCATCCGGCGCGGTACGCGGCGCGGGCGAGGCGACCCAGGGAGCGATTCAGGTCCGCCATACCTCCGCCCAGCGTGCGGTCCACCGCCTCGCGCACGCGGTCGAAGATGTCATCCACTACGTCGCGGTGCTCATCGAGAAACTTGCGTCCGGCGTCGGTGATCTCGTACACCTTTTTTCCATTCACGTCCTTCGCGCCGACCAGTCCCTCGTCCTCGAGCAATTGCAGCGTGGGATAGACGGTGCCGGGCGACGGCGAGTAGCAGCCGTGCAGCTGCTCCTCCAGCTCCTTCATCACCTCGTAGCCGTGGCGCGGCTTGTCCTTGACGAGCTTCAGGATCACGTACTTCATGTCGCCCGATTCGAACCACTGACGGCGGCGCGCTCGCGGCCCGGCCCAGAAGAAGCCGCGCGGTCCGAACCCAAACGCGAACGAGTTCCATCCAAACGGTCGTGGCATGCTGTGCTCCGGTATTCGATGTAACGTGAAGATATTGCTCGACGATATATCGTGTCAAGTCAGGTAACTGCGCTCACAGCCTTGTGGTCGGCCTTCACACAACTTGTCGGGCCGCATGAATTTGTGCGCCGGGGGCGGGGCGCTAGATTTGGACCCCGCGCTCCACCCCTATTTCCCATTGCCGCAGCGCCCTGGAAGGAGATCCGATGTCCGTACAGGTGACCCCCCACCCAAGATGGGTGGCCGACCTGGATGCCGCTTTGGACCCGGGCCGCGAGGCGATTCTCAACACGCAGGTCATTGTCGATGCGTCGGAGAATCAGCTGGCGGACGGCCGGATCCAGAATTTCCTCGTGGCGTTCTATCCGATCATCCGCGATTTCCCCCAGTGGCTGCAGCTGCTGCTGGACCGCTCGCCCGAGGACGGCAAGGTCTTCTTCCGGGACAACATCCGCGTGGAGAAGCGGCACGACGCCATGTGGCGCGCCATGGGGGACGGCTTTAACGTCCCCAAAGAGCGGTTTCAGGTGCCCGAGCCGATGATCCCCGCAGTGAAGGCCTTCCACGGCTATCTGACGGACATGTGCCGCGGCGCCACATTCGGCGCGGCGGTGTCGGCGACCAACTACGCGGTGGAAGGCGTGGCGCAGAAGATCTCGGAGAAGGCGCTGCGGGGCCTTGCGAAGAACGAGAAGATCGGGCCGCGCGGGCGTTGGTGGCTCGAGGAGCACGCCAAGTACGACGACGAGCACCCGATCCACGCGCTCGAGATCATCAAGAACTGCGTCAAGCGGGGCGAGGGGCCGCAGGGCGTGACGGATTCGGCGTTGAAGAGCCTGGGTCTGATGAAAGATGCCATGGTGGCCTCGTACGACTCATGAGTAAGGGGCGGCGCATTTCGCCGACCCGGGGGGCGCCGCCGTCCGCGTCGGCATCCAAGGCGGCGGTGTCACGGCCGCACGATGCGATGCGTGTCGCCGCGGAGATCGTCGCGGCCCTCGCCGACGCGGTGGTGGTGACCGGCGTCGACCGGCACGTGCTGACGGCCAACCGTGCGGCGGCCGCGCTGTTCGGCCGCCCGCTCGACGACCTCCCCGGCACACCCATCGACGATCTCGTCGCCAGCGCCGAGCGGGAGCACGTCGCCGAGCGCGAGCACCGGGCGGTGGAGGGCGAAGCACAGCGGTACGAGACGAAAATCGTCGCGGCCACGGGCGAGGAGCGGATCGTGGCGGTCTCGACGACGCCCCTCGTGGTGGAGGGCGAGCTGCTGGGCACCGTGGCGACGCTGCGCGACATCACGGAGCAGAAGCGCGCCCAGGAGACCCTGGCCCGCTCGGAAGCGCGCTACCGCAACCTGTTCGAGTCGGCGTCGGACGCGATCGCGACGTTCGATGCGAACGGCCGCTTCACCACCTTCAATCATGCGGCGGAGATCATCTCCGGGTACCGCCGCGAGGAGCTGCTGGGTCAGTGGTTCGCCCCCATGCTTCCCGACGACGAGCTGCCGAAGGCGCTGGGCCACTTCCAGAAAGCGCTGGCTGGGGAAACCGGCCTGTTCGAGACGAATTTCTACCGTAAGGACGGCGAGGTCCGCACCATCCAGGTGACCTACTCGACGCCGCAGCTCGACGAGGAAGTGTTGTGCGTGATCCGTGACGTCACCGACCAGAAGATGTTGCAGGAACAGCTGATCCAGTCGGAGAAGATGTCGGCGATCGGGCAGCTCGTGTCGGGCGTGGCGCACGAGCTGAACAACCCGCTCGCCGGAATCTCCGCCTTCGCGCAGCTGCTACTCTCCGAGAAGCGGTTTCCACCGGACCAGCGCACCGCCGCGGAGATGATCTACGCCGAGGCGCGGCGCGCGTCGCGCATCGTGCAGAACCTCCTGACGTTCGCGCGGCAGCACAAGCCGGAGCGCACGCCCACTTCCGTCAACCAGGTGCTGGACGACACGCTCGAGCTGCGCGGCTACGAGCTGCGGGTGCGCGGCATCGACGTGCAGCGGGACTACGACGAGCAGGTGGCGGAGACGATGGCGGACGCGCACCAGCTGCAACAGGTGTTCCTGAACCTGATCACGAACGCCGAGCAGGCGATGGAGCGCGCCGAGCGCGACCAGCAACGTCTCACCGTGCGGACGCGCCGCGCCGCGGACATCATCCGCATCGAGGTCGAAGACACGGGCCCCGGCATCCCGCCCAATCTGTTGGAGCGCATCTTCAACCCGTTCTTCACCACCAAGCCCACCGGCTCGGGCACGGGACTGGGCCTCTCCATCTCCCTCGGCATCGTGCGGGAGCACGAGGGGCGCATCTGGGCGGAGAACGCGCCGCACGGCGGCGCGCGCTTCGTGATCGAACTGCCGATCGTGACGCCGCGGAGCACCGGGGACTTCCAGAGCACGCCGGCGGTCCATCCCGTCACCGATCGCCTGCACGTGCTGGTGGTGGACGACGAGGCGTCGGTGCGGGTGGCGCTGCAGCGCTATCTGTCGAGCCGGGGCCACGAGGTGGAAACGACCGCCAGCGGCAAGGAAGCGCTCGCCCGCATGCGCGAGGATGCGTTCGACGCCGTCATCATCGACATGCGGATGCCGGACCTGTCCGGCGAGCAGCTGTTCGGCGAGCTCAAGGCCCGCGACCCGTCCTACGCCGACCGCGTGATCTTCACGACGGGACAGCTGGTGGACGACAGTGTGCGGGGCTTCCTCGCCTCGACGGGACGGCCCTGCGTACCCAAGCCGTTCGAGTTCAGCGCCTTCGACCAGGTCCTGCCGGCGCGCCGCGCCTCCTGAGCCACGCGGCGCGCCGCGAAATCAGGCGCGCTGCAGGTGCGGATGGCGGCGCAGCCGGAGCCGCCGCCAGCCGCTCTGCTCTTCCCGCTCCTCGTGCCGCTGGAACGACCGGTCCTCGCGTGAGGGGACCTTCCACGCCACGGTCATGCGCTTCTGCTTCCGCATGATCTCGATCGACACCGTCTCGCCCCGTTCGTACGATCGCAGGATCCGCATCGCGTGCTCCGGACTCGCAGGCTTCCGCCCCCCGATGGACAGGATCACGTCGCCGCCCTTCAGGGGCAGGCTCGAGTCTCCGGCGGCCTTCACGACCAGGACGCCCTCCTTGGTGCCGAAGTAATCGCCCAGGTCCGGGTTGAGGCTCACGAAGCGTAGGTCGCCCCAGGGCGATTCGAAGAACTCGAAGTTCATCTCCGGCATCCGGGGCATGACCATCGACCCGACCTCCGGCATGTCCATCATCAAGTGCGAAGAGCCCAGATTCTCCGCGACCAGGGTCGCCTTCTTCGAGTCGCCGCCCCGCCGGTACTCCACCTGGACGGTGTCGCCGGGCTCGAGCTTGCGGGCCAGCTCCACGAGCTTGGCCCCGGGGCCCGACTCGTCGTCGTCCTCCGCCTTCACGCTGGCGAGCGAGGTACCGTTGAAGGCGGTCACGATGTCGCCGACCTTGATGCCGGCTTTCTCGGCCGGCCCTCCCGGCGTCACCCCTTCGATCTTGGCGCCGATCTTGTCCGTCTGCGCGCTGGCGTCGGTCCGCACAATCACGCCGATCCGGCCCTGATGGTCGCTGAACGAAAATGCGAACGCCCGCGGCGCACGCCGCGCCCGGGGGGCCGGGGCCGGCGTCTCTTGCCCCAGGAGCCCGGTCGGCGGGGCCGCGAGCGCCATGAGTGCGATGAGAATCCACTTCCGCTGCATACCCAATATCCCTCCGGGCCTCAAAGCCCCACGTAGGTCGCGCGGGTGACGCGGACGCTCACCAGCTGCTGCATGAGGTCCACCCGCTGTTGCCACAGTTTGACGAGATTCGCTGGACCGGTCTCGGTATCCGGAGATCCCAGCCGCCCGAGCTCGCCGTCGATGACCGCGATACGGTCTTCCAGCTCCGCCGCGAGGGCGGCGGCGCGGCCGGACGTCACGCGCCCGTCGGGATCGTAGCGCTGCAGCTGCTCCTCGAGCGTCGCCGATTCCTGCTTGACGCGGGCCAGCTCCGCGCCCGCAATCGGGTCGGTCCAGAACGGACGAAACACGATCAAGCCCGCGACCGCCGCGGCGGCCGCGAGACTCCAGATGCCCCAGCGGCTGCGGCGCCGGCGGCGCTCCGCCAGGACGGCGTCCCGGACGGCGGGCCAGCGATCACGCGCAGGATGCCGTGCCGGCAGCGCCTTGAGCTGCGCAACCCGCTGGTACAGCGCGTCGAGCTCCGCCCGGCACGCCGCGCACGCCGCCGCATGCCCCCGCGCCCACACGGATCCTTCCCCCGCCCGCAGGGCCAGGAGGTCGTCCATCGTGCAATGCATCATTGGCCAGCTCCTTCCGCATCGAGCAGCCGCCGCAGCCGCGCGTGCGCCCGCGCCAGCTGCGACTTGGAAAAGCTCACCGTCTTGCCCATCTGCTCCGCGATCTCCTCGTGTGTGTACCCCTCGACGTCGTGCAGCCACACCACCGCGCGCGAGGTTTCGCTCAGCCGCTCGAACGCCCGCTCGAGATCGATCCGCGCGGGCACGCCGCCCGTCCCCGCCTTGCCCGCCGCCGACTCCTCGTCCAGCACCTCGGTCTCGCGCACCTGGTCGCGCCGGATCCGCATCAGCGCTTTGGACGCGGCGATCTGCCGGATCCAGCCCCACAAGTGTCCCTCCCCGCGGTACTGCTGGATGCTCCGCACCACCTCGAGAAACGTCTCCTGCAGCACGTCCTCGGCATCCTCGGGGCGCCGCAGCACCCGGAGCGCGAGCGTGTAGACGGGCGTCTCGAACGCCCGGTACAGCGCTTCCAGCGCTTCCAGGTCGCCTGATTTCGCCCGGGCAACGAGAATGTCGGGGACGGCGAGCGAGATGGTCATCTCCTGAAATAGATAGATGCACGACGTACGAAAGGCGTCGCGGGAAGGCGTCACGAGAGAGGCCGGTCGGGACGGCGTGCCGTTGACGCCACTCGCGACGGACGTCCTTGACGTCGTTTCGTGACGCAGTCTAACCGATTGCTAATCGGCCAGTTGCAGCTACTTTCCGTCATGCCCCTCGATCCCGTCACGCTGCGCACCTGGCTCCATCACCTGCAAGACGAATTCGACGCGGCCTACCTGTACCTCGTGCTGGCGGGCCAAGAGGGCGACCCCAAGCGCAAAGAGGTCTACGTCAAGCTCGCCGGCGTAGAGGAGCGCCACGTGCAGCTGTGGGTGCAGCTGCTCGCCGAGCACGGGCATGCCGTGGGCCGGCCGAAGCCGTCCCTGAACGCCCGGCTGCGGGCCTGGTTCGGGCGGCGGTTCGGGACCGGCTACCTGCTGCCGCTCTTGCTACGGGAGGAGGGGCAGGAGGTGAAGGGGTACATGGACCTCCACAAGGAAGCCACGTTCGACGACGCGCGGGAGGTCTCACTCAAGCTCGCCAAGGAATCGGCGGCGCACGCGGAAACCCTGGCGGACCTCGCCGGGCGGGGCCCGGAGCCCTGGCACAAGACCGAATCGGGGGGATTTCTCCGCAACGTCGTGTACGGCTTCAATGACGGCCTCACGGCGAACTTCGGGCTGGTCGCCGGCGTGATCGGAGCGAACGTCGCGCCGCATTTCGTGCTCGTCTCCGGGCTCGCGGGAACCATCGCGGACGCCCTGTCCATGGGAGCGTCGGGCTACCTCGCCGCGAAGAGCGAGCAGGAGGTGTACGAGCACGAGATCTCGATGGAAAAGGAGGAGATCCGGCTGATGCCGGAAGTTGAGCAGGACGAGATCGCGCTGCTCTATCAGGCGAAGGGGATCGAATCCGGCATCGCGCGTCGCATGGCGGCGGAGGTGATGCGCGACCCCGAGCGGGCGCTGGGCGAGCAGGTGCGCGAGGAGCTGAAGATCGGCGTGGCGCACGCGACCCCGTTCCGCGAAGGCTGGGTGACGGGCACCGCCACGGCCGTGGGCGCGCTCATCCCGGTCGCGCCGTTCCTCGCTCTCTCCGGCCGGACGGCGGTGTGGACGGCGTTTTCCATCGCCATGCTGTCGCACTTCGCGGTGGGCGCAGCGCGCAGCTTCTTCACGGGCCGGGGCGTGGTCCGCAGCGGCCTCGACATGTTCGTGGTGGGGCTGGGCGTGGCCGCGGTCGGCTATCTCGTGGGCGACGTGTTGGGGAAGATTCTCTAGACGACGAAGTTGAGCAGCCGGTCCTGGACGTAGATCGTCTTCCGGACCGGCTTTCCGTCCACGAACTTCCGCACCGATTCGTCGCGCAGCGCGAGCTCCACCACCTCCGCCTCGCTCGCACCCCGGCTCACCGTCAGGCGCCCGCGCACCTTGCCGTTCACCTGCACCACGATCTCCACGTCGCCCGCGGCCGCCAGGCCGGCGTCGTAGCTCGGCCAGCTCGCCTGGAACACCGAGCGGTCGTGCTCCAGCGCCGACCACAGCTCCTCCGCGACGTGGGGCGCGTACGGCGCGAGCATGACGAGCAACGGTTCGACTCCGTCACGGCTCCCCCCGCCCTGCTCGCGCACCAAGTTCACGTACTCCATCATCGCGGCGATGGCGGTGTTGTAGTCGAGACTCTCGGTGTCGGCCGTGACCTTGCGAATGGTCTGGTGCAGCTTCCGCTGGACTGCTTCCGGTAACCCCGGGCCGGCGTCCGGCGCCGGGGTCGCCGCTTCATGCGCCAGGGTCCACACCTTCTCCAGGAAACGCCTGATCCCAGTGATGCCTTCATCGCGGAAGTCCCCGCCTTCCTGGAACGGACCGAGGAACATCAGGTACATCCGGAACGTGTCCGCGCCCCACTTCTGGATGTACGCGTCCGGGATCACTACGTTGCCGCGCGACTTGGACATCTTCGCGCCGTCCTTGATGATGAGCCCGTGGGCTCGGAGCTTCGGAAACGGCTCCTCGAAGTGCAGGTGGCCCAACTCCTCGAGCGCCATGGTGACGAAGCGAGAGTACAGGAGGTGCAGCACGGCGTGCTCGTTGCCGCCGATGTAGGTGGACACGGGGAGCCAGGTCGTGGTCCGCGCGGGGTCCCAAGGCCGATCGTCGAACTCCGTCGAGGGATACCGCAGGAAGTACCACGCCGAGTCGAGGAACGTATCCGACACGTCGGTCTCGCGTCTCCCCTGCGCGCCGCACTGCGGGCACTTCACGAAATACCACTCCTTGTGACGCGCCAGCGGGGACACGCCGCTCGCGTCGGGGCGGAAGTCCTCGATGAACGGAAGCTCCACCGGTAGGTCCTCCTCCGGGACCCCGACCGGGCCACAGCGGTCGCAGTGGATAATGGGAATGGGCGGTCCCCAGTAGCGCTGCCGCGAGATGCACCAGTCGTGCAGCCGATACTGTACCTGCGGCGTGCCGAGGCCCTTTGCCTGCAACCAGCCGACGATGCGGCGCTGGGCCTCCGGGCAGGAGAGGCCGTCGAACTCGCCCGAGTGGACCAGGACGCCCGCTTCGGCCACGCTCGGGAGCGGCTCGCCGGTGTGCACCACCTCCCGAATCGGGAGCTTGAACTGGGTCGCGAACTCGAAGTCGCGCCGATCGTGGGCCGGCACGGCCATGATCGCCCCCGTGCCGTACTCCATGAGCACGTAGTCCGCGACCCAGATGGGGATCGCCTCCTCCGTCGCCGGATTGCGGGCATAGGAGCCGAGGAACACCCCCGTCTTGGCCTTGTCGCCCACCTTGCGCGACACGATGTCCTTCGCCTGGACCTCACGCCGGTAGGCGTTGACCGCACTGCGCTGCTCCTGCGCGGTCAACTGGTCCACCAGGGGGTGTTCGGGAGCCAGCACGAGGTACGTCGCCCCGAACACCGTGTCGGGACGCGTGGTGAACACGGCGATGTTCGCCCCGCCCGCCGTCGTGAACACCAGCTCGGCGCCCTCGCTCCGGCCGATCCAGTTTCGCTGCAGCGTGCGCGTCGACTCGGACCAGTCGACCCGGTCGAGGTTGTCGAGCAGCCGTGCAGCGTACTTCGTAATCGCGAAGAACCACTGCTCCAGGAAGCGCTGCTCGACCTTGGTGTCCGGGTGGCGCTCGCAGTAGCCGTTGATCACCTGCTCGTTCGCGACGACGCTCATGTCCTTCGGGCACCAGTTGACCGCCGCCTTCTTCCGGAACGCGAGCCCCGCCTTGAAGAGCTGCAGGAAGATCCACTGCGTCCACTTGTAGTAGCGGGGATCGGTCGTGGAGAGCTCGTGCCGCCAGTCGAACATGCCGCCGAACCGCCGCAGCTGGCGGCGGAACGTCTCGATGTTCTTGGGAATGAGTCGCGCCGGGTTGGTCCCCACCTGCAGCGCGTAGTTCTCCGAGTGAATGCCGAAGGCGTCGAACCCGATCGGCTCGAATACATCGTAGCCCTGTAGCCGCTTGAAGCGGCCGTAGATGTCGGCCCCCGTGAAGGCAAACATGTTCCCTACATGCAACCCCTCCGCCGACGGATAGGGGAACATCATGAGGTTGTAGAACGGACGACGCGGCCGGTCGAGGTCGGGCTCGTTGGTGTGGTCGCCCGCCCAGCGCGCCTGCCACTTCGCTTCCACCGCCCGCGGGTCGTAGGGAGGTACGGAGGACATAAGTGACTGAAATTACACAGACTTGCTCCCCCAAGTAACCCAGCGTACCTTGCCCCACCACTCCATGGCTCCGACCCTCACCGACCTCCTGCGGCGATTCACCGTCTGGGCCGCCGGGGCCGCCCTGCTCGCGGTGGTCGTGGCGGCGTCGCTCGCGGGGCGGGCGGCCAGGCGCACGCTCGAGCGCCTCGCCGATCAGCGCGGGGCGGAGGTCGCGGCGCGCGCCACCGCCCTGGTCGCGGACTACGTCCGCGAGCGGCACGCCGAGGCCGA
>JAEHDT010000160.1 GCA_016880225.1 Gemmatimonadota bacterium
CCAGCGCGATGCCCGTCGTCAGGGGTCCAATGCGCATTGGCCGACTCGCTCCGTGAACAGGGAACAGTTGTCGAGAAGCCGCTCGTGACACGATGTTTTTAACGTCAGCATCATGAAGATTAGTTGAGGAACGCGTGAGGGGACCGACCGTTGCATTCTGCAACCTGCGGCACTGGTCCGCCGCGCCGCCCCAGCGTCACCTAGATCGCGAGCGAATCAATGGAAAGCAGTGCCCCCCTCGACGACCGCCTCGGCGATTTTACCGCCGACATCCGCATCCTCCCGCTGATCGCCATGGCGGCGCTGATCGGAGTGATCAGCGCCTACGTGGCGCTGGCGTTGGTGCGCCTCATCGGGTTCTTCACGCACGTCTTCTACTACCACGACATCGGCACCAGCCTGGTGTCGCCGGCCGGCAATCGCCTGGGCGTGTGGGCGGTCGCGGTCCCCGTGGTGGGCGGGCTGATCGTCGGCCTCATGGCGCGCTACGGATCCGAGCGGATCCGTGGCCACGGCATCCCGGAAGCGCTCGAGGCGATCCTCATCGGGCGCAGCCGCATGTCCGCGAAGATCGCCGTGCTCAAGCCGCTCTCGTCCGCCATCGCGATTGGCACCGGCGGTCCGTTCGGCGCGGAAGGGCCGATCATCATGACGGGCGGCGCCTTCGGATCCCTGTTCGCCCAGGTGTTCCATCTCTCCTCGGCGGAGCGGAAAACCCTCCTCGTCGCTGGGGCGGCCGGAGGGATGGCGGCGGTGTTCGGCACCCCGGTGGCAGCGGCATTGCTCGCGGTGGAGCTGCTGTTGTTCGAGTGGAAGCCGCGAAGCTTCATCCCGGTCGCCTGCGCGGCCGCGGTGGCCGCCGCGCTGCGCGTGCCGCTGCTCGGTCCGGGGCCGCTCTTCCCCGTCACGCCCCACGCCGCGCTGCCCTGGCCGGAGCTCGTCACCGCGCTGGGCCTGGGAGTCGCGGCCGGCTTCGCGTCAGGGGGTCTGACGTGGCTCGTGTACGCCTGCGAGGACCTGTTCCGCAAGCTGCCGATCCACTGGATGTGGTGGCCGCTGTTGGGCGGCGCCGTCGTGGGGCTGGGCGGCCTGCTCTATCCCCGGGCGCTGGGCGTGGGCTACGACACCATCCACGACCTGCTCACGGGGCGGCTCGTGGGCCTCGTGCTGCTCGGGTTGGTGGTGACGAAGGCCGTGATCTGGGCCGTGGCCCTCGGCTCGGGCACGTCGGGCGGCGTGCTCGCCCCCCTGCTGATCATGGGCGGCTCGCTCGGCGCGCTCGAGGCCCACTGGATTCCCTCGGGCGATCCCGGGCTGTGGGCCGCGATCAGCATGGGCGCCATGATGGGCGGCACGATGCGGTCGCCGTTCACCGCCGTCGCGTTCGTGCTCGAGCTGACGCACGACATCAACGTCCTGCCGGGCCTGTTCGTCGCGTGCATCGCGGCCCACGCGGTCACGGTGCTGCTCATGAAGCGCTCGATTCTCACCGAGAAGGTCGCGCGCCGCGGCTACCACCTGACGCGCGAGTACACCGTGAACCCGCTGCAGCTGTTGCGCGTGCGGGACGTGATGGAGCCGGCGCTCCTGATCCCGAGCGACGGCGCCCCGGCCGTGGTCTACCCCGACGAGCTGCTCGAGAGCGCGATGCGCAAGCTGCTCGAGCACGAGGTGGACGTCCTGCCCGTGGCGAGCCCCGACGATCCGTCCCGAGTGGTCGGATACGTGGAACGCGCCGCGATCCTCGGCGCGTGGGTGCAGCTCACGCGCGACGAGCACGCCAAAGAGGAAGGCTGGCTCGGCCGCCTCCGCAAGGCGCCGCGCTAGCGGTTCCCCGCCCCCGTCGCCGGCTCGGCGCCGCCGCGCCGGTGCTTCTGGAACCAGCTCATCATGTAGAGCTGGGTACGCATGAAGTTCGACGGCTTCGATCCCGTGCCGTGGTACTCGCCGTTGAAGCGCAGCATGACCGCCGGCACGCCGCGTACCTTGAGGGCGGAGTAGAACTCCTCGGTCTGGGGAATGGGGGTACGCCGGTCGAGCTCGCCCGTCATCAACAGCGTAGGCGTGGTGACGCGCCCGGCGTACATCAGCGACGAGTGCGCCAGCCACTCGTCCGGCTTGTCCCAGTACGGCTGGTGGAAGAAGCTGAACGTGAACAGCGGAATGTCGGTCACCCCCGCCATGCTGATCCAGTCGATCACCGGACAGCGCACCGCTGCCGCCGCGAACCGGTTAGTGTGGCCGATCACCCAGCTCGACAGCACCCCGCCTCCCGAGCACCCCGAGACGTACATGCGCGTTGTGTCGACGTAGCCCTTCCCGATCACCGCATCCACCCCCGCCATCAGGTCATCGTAGTCCGGGCCGGGGTAGTTGTGATCGATGCCGTTCGAGAACGCGTCGCCGTAGCCGGTCGAGCCGCGCGGGTTGACGTACAGCACCACGTAGCCGTTGGCCGCGAAGTTTTGGAACATGTAGCTGAAGCCGACGTTGTACATCGCGAACGGCCCGCCATGGATCTCGAGGATGAGCGGGTATTTCCTCGCGGCGTCGAAGGCGGGCGGCTTGACGATCCAGCCTTGCACGCGCGCGCCGCCGCTCGAGCCGTACCACAGCTCCTCGACCTTGGCGAGCCGCTTGTTGCCCAGCACGTCGTCGTTGACGGCGGTGAGGCGGGTGGGGGGCGCGTGGGACCGCCGCAGGTCGAGCCGCACCACGTCCGCACCGTGCTCCGGATCGCTCCGCACGCCGACGCCCGTGAGCGTGCGGGAGAGCGACGAGAGCGAGATCACCTGCGTCCCCTGCGTCACGTCCCGCACTGTTCCCGAGAGGTCGGCGTAGCGGACGTTGACGGCTCCGCGATCGCCCGCCGTGAAGTACACGCCCTTGCCGTCAGGCGCCCAGCGCAACTCGTTGGGATCGCGATCGAAGCTGTGGGACACGTTCCGCGCGCCCGCGCCGTCGATGCCCACCGTCCACAGATCGGACGTCGAGTGGGTATGGTCGGTCGAGTCGTACCCGGTGAACGCCACCGTTCGCCCATCGGGCGACACGGCGGGGTCGGACCAGAACCCGGGCCGGCTGACGAGCGGCTTGATCGCCCCCGTGGCCACATCGAGCGCGTAGATGCGCGACACCCGGTACTGCCGGTCCCACGTCGTGTCGCGCAGGCCGTCGAACACGATGGTGCGGCCGTCGGGGGTCCAGTCGTAGCCCGCCCCGATCGCGAGGCCGTCGAACCGCGCCCCCACGTTCCAATGGCCGCTCGTGAGCGCGCGCGCCGTGCCCCCCTCGGCCGGCACGAGGAAGAGATGGCTGAATCCCTGCTGCATGAAGCCCACACGGTCTTGGCGGTAGTGCAGATCGTCCACGACGCGCGGCGCCGGCGTCCACTTCGCCCCTTCGGGCGCCTTGGGAAGCGAGATGCTCCACGGCGTCGAGTCGGGCACGATCATGAGGAACGAGATCGCCTTGCCGTCGGGGGCCCAGCGGGCGTCCTCCGGCGTCTCCGTCACGCGGGTCACCTGGGACGAGGCCCCCTCCGCGTCCATCCAGCGCACGAAGACCTGCATGCCCTTGGGCTCGCCGTCGGCGATGTAGAGGATGCGCGTCCCGTCGGGCGACCAGCGGGCGTCGGAGCCTTTCACGAGGAACCGCTGATGCGACCCGTCGGCGCTCATGATCCACAGCGCCGACTCCCACTTGTCCTCCAGCTTGTTCACCCAGCGGCGCGTGTAGATCACCTGTGAGCCGTCGGGCGAGAGCTGGGGATCGGCCACCTGCTCCCAGTCGAGATAGTGATCGACGGTGAGCAGGGTGTCGGTGGCGGTTTCCTGGGCGCGGGCCG
>JAEHDT010000017.1 GCA_016880225.1 Gemmatimonadota bacterium
AGGCACGCGGTGGGCTCTTACCCCACCGTTTCACCCTTACCCTTGGATAAAGGGCGGTCTGTTTTCTGTGGCCCTTTCCGTCGCCTTGCGGCGCCCAGGCGTTACCTGGCAGTCTGCCCTGTGGAGCTCGGACTTTCCTCGACACGCCACACCAGCCGGCGTGCCGCGACCATCGCGCCCTACCGCCACCCACAGGAAAGCTACTCAGGGCGGGCCTACCGGGCCAGCCGGCGCAGCAGGCGCCCCAGGCTGTCCGCCGGAAGGCGAGCCCCCGCTCCGGGAGGCTCCTCCTGGGAAAGCCAAAAGCCGTCGCTCTCGGCGAACACCGCCCGCCGTACGGCCGCCCAGTCGCGCACGCGCAGGGCGGCCGGCGACAGGGCGACTGCGTGCGCCAGGTTCAAGCCCCGGGCGCGGTACAGCGCCAGCAGCTCGCGCGTCCGGACCTCCGGCGTGAACACCAGGGTGGGCCTGTCGGGGAGCCCGAACCCGCGCAACAGTCCCAGGGTGAACCAGTCGGCCGGGGGCTGCGCCAGCTGAAACGCGAAGTACAGGTCGCGCCGCTGCTTCAGCACCCGGTCTCGCAGCGTCGTGGCGCGGGCGGCCACCTCGTCCTCGAGCGCCCGGTAGTACAGCGGGAGCAGCCCCGCGTCACGCAACGCGGAGTAGCGGGCCGGGTACGGCAGGGAATCCCAGCTCCGCGCCGTCCCGGCGCGGGGGAGGCCCGCCACGCCGCGCCGCCACGCCGCGTCGCAGAACTCCTGGCCCATAGAATAGGCACGCGCCGGATCGAGCTCCAGCCCGAGCGCGATCACGAGCGTACGCTGCTCGGCGGCGAGCCGGCCGAGCGCGCCGTAGGCCGACGCGAGCCCGTCGGCCCACAGCGTCGAATCGAGCGCGCACGGCGCGGCGAGCCCTTCGCCTCGCACACCGCGGGACGAATCGGCGGTGGCGTGGCGGGCGTTGTCGTAGTCGAGCACGGGGATCCACGCCACGCTCGTCGGCTGGAGACGCTTCACCGCGTCCGCCCAGGCGCGCCGTACCGCCTCCCGCACGTCCCAGCGGACGTGCGCCGAGTCCATGCTCTCCGGCCCGGCGTCGCCGGTGAGCAGGTTGAACCCACCGGCGTCGAGCAGAGCGACGAGCGAATCGAGCGACGCCGCCGCGCGGGGCGAGCGCCAGCCGTTATGGCTCGCCAAGAGGGGCGTTCGCAGCACACGCATTCCCTGCTGCCGGAGCCAGTCGGGGAGGCTCGTGGCGCGGTACAGCTTGGGGTCGGCGGTGAGCGGGAGGGCGACGGTATCGGCGCCGCGGGGCGGCACGGCAGGGGGAGGGGCGAGCTCGACCGGCACCGGCGCCCCGACCAGCGTGAGGGGTACGCCACGCGTGGCGGGCGGCACGTGGGCCCACTCGGCCGGACGGCGCGTCCAGCGCGCCAGCGCCGTGAGGAACTCGCGCGTCCGCGCCAGCGCGTCGGATTGCAGCATGGGAGCGGTGGCGGCGCGGAACTGAGGCCCGAGCGCGCCTAGGGCGTGGCGGCTGAGGACCACCACGAGCCCGTCCCCAATCCGCGCCGCGGCCACGACGCCCGCGCCCGCTCTCGCCGGGGGGACGCGTGCAGCGCGCACGAACGCGTGGCGGGACGTCACCGCGAGCAGATACGAGGAGTCGCGCGCCGCCACGACGTGGTTCCGCTCGAGCGGGAACGGCTCGAACACCGATCCGAGCGGCTCGTCGCCCACCACCCGTGCGGTGGTCCACGGCTGCGCCCGCCCAGTCGTGGTGAAGGCGCGCACGGTGGTGTCCTCCAGCAGCCGGTCGCCGATCGAGATGCCGGCACCCTCGAACTCGAGCCAGCGGTTCGCCGTCCAGCGGTCGAGAAACCCTTCTCCGTCGGCGTCGTACCCCAGCACGACCACGCCACCGCGGAGCATCCAGCTGGTGAGGAGCGCGAGATCGCCGGCGGTGAGGGCATCGGAAGGCGCTTCGGGCTCCCGCCCCAGGAGGAAGATCAACACCCGATAGCGCTCCAGGTCGGCACGCGCCAGGTGGGGATAGAACCGACGGTACTCCACGGTGTAGCCCGCGTCGCTCCACGGCTGGGCCGTGCCGTTGAGCAGGGCCGGCTCCGTCAGCGCCAACTCGAGGAGCAGCAGGCGCGTCGCCTGGGACTGGCACGCGGCCAGGGCCAGCAGGACGCTCACACACGCGTAGCGCATCTCGTCAGTGTAGCGGGCGGCCGGCCCGCGGGCCAGCGGTCAGCCGGCGGAGACGAACGGCGCGAGCGCGGCGCGCATCTCTGCGGCGCGCTGCCAGCGCTCGGCGCGCGCCTTCACCAATGCACGCGCCACTACCCCCGCAAGCTCCGTGGGCACCTCGCGGCGCAGCCCGTGCAGGTCGGGCGCGGGATGGTGCTGATGCATGTCGAGCACCGCGGCCGCGCTCGGGGAGGAGAACGGCGGCCGGCCCGCGAGGGACTCGAACAGCACGACGCCGAGGGAGTAGAGGTCGGTGCGGCCGTCGACGTCCGGAGCGCCCTGCGCCTGCTCGGGACTCATGTACTCCTCGGTGCCGACTACGAAGCCGCTTCGCGTCACGCGATCGTCCCCCGAGCTCGCGATCGCCCGCGCGATCCCCAGATCGACCAAGATGGCGCCGTCGGACGAGAGCACGATGTTGTCCGGCTTGATGTCGCGGTGGGCGATGCCGTGCGAGTGGGCATGCTCGAGGGCGTCGAGCACTTGGGAGGCGATGCCGACCGCGCGCGGAATCGCGAGCCGCGATTCCCGGCGCAGCGTCTGGCGCAGGCTCTCGCCCGCGAGGTAGGGCATGACGTACCAGAGCAGATAGTCGGTCTCGCCGCTGTCGATAAGCCTGGCGATGTGGGGGTGGTCGAGTCGCGACGCGTAGCGGATCTCGCGCAGGAAGCGGTCGGCCGCCACCGATACGGCGAGCTCCGGATGGAGCACCTTGATCGCGACCTGGGCGCCCTCCCGGTCCCGCGCGGCGTAGATGGACGCGTTGCCGCCTCGACCCACCGACGTGATCGCGGTGTAGCGGTCGCCCAGCGCTGTGCGAACCCGCTCGATCAGGTCACGTCCGGGCATGGCACTCCATCCCTCGCGCGGCGCTCTGGGTGGGGCGCGCTCCAAAATCAGGGGGCGCCCGCCGCACCCGACGCCCGAAGGGCTCAGCTAACAATAGGGGCTCGGGCGGTGCGCGCTAGATTGGCTCGCATGGTGCGGCTCGAAACGGTCCAGGGAGATATCACCCGGCAGGCCGTTGACGCGATCGTCAACGCGGCGAACACGACGCTGCTGGGCGGCGGTGGCGTCGACGGCGCCATCCACCGCGCCGCCGGCCCGGAGCTGTTGGACGAGTGTCGCCGCCTCGGCGGGTGCCTCACTGGGGAAGCGCGCATCACCCGAGGCTATCGGCTGCCCGCGGCTCACGTGATCCACACGGTGGGGCCGGTTTGGAGCGGTGGGACCCACGGTGAGCCGGAGCTGCTGCGGCGCTGTTACGCGAATTCCCTCCGGCTCGCTGTGCAGCACGGCGTCCGCTCGATCGCGTTCCCGTCGATCAGCACGGGGGCGTACGGCTACCCCATCGAGCAGGCCGCCGCAATCGCCGTCGCCACGGTGCGCGACGAGCTGCGGAACGACTCGACCGTAGAGCTGGTGCGGTTCGTGTGCTTCAGTGCGGGGGACCTGGTGGTGTATCGGGGGCTCCTAGGCGGGTGAGGCCCGCGCGGGCCGCGGCCACGTACGGCGCCAGTTCGGCACCCGCCCCCTGCCCCACCTCCAGGACGAAGCGGTACGTCGTGATCGCGGTCGCCGCGTCGCCCGCCCGTTCGGCGTCGTTGGCGCGCTGCAGCAGCTTCTCCAGGGTCGAGGGCTCCCGATAGATCAACGCCGGGTCGCGCCCTACGTGCGCGGCGAAGCGCGTGAACCAGAGCGCGCCGCCCGCGGCGAGGATCAGGACCGCGCCCACGAGCAGGAGCGCCACGCGGCGCGCGCGCCGCACGGGGGCGGGAGGACCCTCAGGGAGCATCGGCCAGCCGGCCGACCCCGCCCGCGGTCGCCTCCGTGACCATCGCCATGAACTCGTAGTCGAGCGTCGCAGCGGTGTCGCTCGTCCGGTGGTAGTGCGGGTTACGCAGGAAGGCGGTGTCGGTCAGCATGAGGGACGCGTAGCCCGCGTCCCAGAACGAGGCGTTGTCCGACAACCGCGTCAGCGGCAGCAGCCAGCCGCGCCAGCGCGTGCTGTACGCGACCAGCGGCAGATCGGGCGTCGCGGCCCGCGCGCCCGCCACGAAGCCGTCGAGCAGTGTTCGGGAGCGGCCGTCGCCCACCGCGGCGAGGAAGTCACCGGTCGTGGGCACGTCGATGCCCAGGAACGGCGGCACCGTCTGCGCGCTCGGCGTGGGGTCGCGGTAGCCCACCATCTCGAGGATCAGGGCGCCGGCGAGCGGCTCGCGCCGGGCGCGCTTGGCCCGCGCCAGCGCCTGGCTGCCGACGCGATATCGCCCGGTGACGGTCTGCAGCTCCTCCAGGTCGAACGCCACGAACTCGACGCCCCCGCATTGCGGCGGGTGTGTCGTCACCAGCCGGGCGCACTCGAGCAGCGCGGCCACCCCGCTTGCGTTGTCGTCCGCGCCCGGCGTGTCCGCCGTGGAGTCGAAGTGCGCTCCCACGAGCAGCCGGGGTCGCCGGGCATCGCGTCCCGCCAGGACGCCCACCACGTTGTGGTAGGTGCGCCCGCGAAACGAGAACGGGAGGAGCGCCACGTCGAGGCCGAGGGCGGCGAGCCCGGTCGCGGCGTAATCGCGAGCGCCCCGGTGCCGCTCGGGCGCGGCGATCGGATGCCGCACGCCC
>JAEHDT010000161.1 GCA_016880225.1 Gemmatimonadota bacterium
GCCCTGCGCGAAGTTGACGACACCCGAGCCCCGATAGATCAGGACGAGTCCCTGGCCCGTCAGCGCGTACAGCGACCCCACACCAAGGCCGAGGACGAGGAACTGCAGCATCGCCATCGACGTCCGCGGCGCACAGCCCGTTGCCGTGGTCGTAGTGAACCAGCTTGTAGACCTTGCCGGCGTCGTCCACGATCCGGTGCACGAACGTGATGCCGCTGGCCTCCCTCCGATCGGCGAACCGGAAGTCGTGAGCCACGCCCGACCGCGCCGCCAAGTCGGCTTCCTGGCGGGCCCGCTCGACCAGCCACGCCGGGGTACGGGGGGAGCGGCATGAGGCGAGCAGGGGGAGCGCCCAAACGAAGAGCGCGCAGGGCCGCGCAAGACAAGGCATCGCGCGATGATATAACCGCGCTGCCAGGGTCTCGTAAGGCGGGTTGTGACGGCGCCGCGTTACGGCGGGCGACCGTCAGCGCTCTTTAGGAGGTATGCAAGGACTCGGACCCCGCGCGACGGACCGGTGGTTGGTGGAGCGGATGAGCGCCGGTGATGACGCCGCGTTCCGTGAGCTGCTCGCCCGCTACCGTGGTACCGTGTACGCGACCGCCTACGCGGCGCTGCTCGACCCCGAAGCCGTCGAGGCGACCGTGGCCGACGCGCTCCAGGAAGCCCGCCGCACCGCCGCGGCGTTCCTCGATTCGCGCGGCAGCGTTTCGGGCTGGCTCACCCACTTGACGAGACTCTGCGTCGCGGCGCGCCTGTCCGGACCGCCGGGCCAGCAGGCGACCACGAGTGCCGTCAGAGGCCGGCAAGCGCCGGTTCGCAGGTTGCGCCTCTTGCAATCTCCGTCCTGAAGGACAATTGTAGCAACCGACGTTGTCCCGGGCGGCCCCTTGCGACCCCCTCGTAGCTGGACGTTGCTCGCAGTCACCCTGCTGGCCGGAATGGCGGCGCCGGCATGCGGGCTCTCTGACGTTTTTTCTTCCCCCGGACCCGAATCGGTCGTGCTCACGTATGAAGGAGACACGATCCTCACGGTGGGCGACTCGGTGCCGTTGATCGTGACCGTGACCGTCGGGGGTGAACCCGTGTCCCACCCACGCCTCCAGATCGTTACCTCCAACATGACAGTCGTCGGGCTAAGCGCCGGTCAGGATTCCCTATTCGCGCTGGCCCAGGGAAAGGACACGCTGACGGTACGGCTCCAGAGCTCGATCTTCACCGAAGACGCCCCCACCCTGATCCAACCGCTCCGCGTCCGGCCATGAAGTGCTTCCAGTGCGGCGCCGAGGTTCCGCCGGCCACGCTGTTCTGCGGCCACTGCGGAACGCGGATCTCGGACCCCCAGGAAGCGACGCTCGTGGTCCCTCCGGAGGACCCGGATGCGTTGCTGCAGCGGGTGCGCATGGTGCTCGCGGGCGAGTACGACGTGGAGCACGAGATCGGCCGCGGCGGGATGGCCGTCGTGTTCAAGGCCACCGAATTGGGTCTGGGGCGTGCCGTTGCGTTGAAGGTCCTGCCGCCGGACCTGGGGCTTACCGTCCGGGCGATCGAGCGGTTCAAGCGCGAGGCGCGAATGGTCGCCGAGCTCGACCATCCCAACATCATCCCGGTGTACCGGGTCGGGCAGTTCGGCGGCGTCCTCTACATCGCGATGAAGTTCATCGAGGGTCGCTCGCTCGAGGCCATGGTCGAGGCGCAGGGAGCCCTGCCGGTCCCGGTGGTCCTGTACGTCCTGCGCGGCACGACCCGCGCCCTGGCGTACGCCCACGATCGCGGTATCGTGCACCGGGACATCAAGGGCGCCAACATACTCATCGACCGGGACGGCCGGCTCTTGGTCTCCGACTTCGGCGTGGCGCTGCGGGCGGCGGACGTGACGCTCACCGTCGACGGCACGGTGATCGGCACGCCGCCGTTCATGAGCCCCGAGCAGTGCAGCGGACAGCGGGCCGGCCCGCAGAGCGACCAGTACTCGGTGGGTATCATCGCCTTTCAAATGCTGACAGGACGGGTGCCGTTCCAGGCGGACACGCTGGCCGGCATCATGCAGCACCATTTCTTCACGCCGGTCCCCGACGTCCGGGCGGCCCGCGACGACGTGCCGCCCGGTCTCGTCGACGTGCTGCACGTCGCCCTAGCGAAGGAGCCGGCTGCCCGCTTCCCATCGACCCGCGACATGCTGGCGGCGATCGAGGCCGTGCCGTTCTCGGAGGCCGACCGCCGCGAGAGCGAACGGGTACTGCGCCTGCTGGCCACAGGGGGAGCGATTACGAAGCTCGAGACCCGGGCGCTGCCGCCGCTCCCCGATTCGCCCACGATCTCCATGAAGCCGGCAGCGGGGTTCGCGCCGCGCCGGCCCCGTCCCCGCACCCGGCTGGTGGCCGCGGCCGCCGCGGTCGCCCTGATTGGCGGGGCCGCCTGGTGGGCGGGTCGCGCCGGCGGTACCCCGTCACTTGCGCCGGGCCGCGATTCGATCGTGGCGGTCGCTCCGCCGCTAGCGCCCGTCGAGCCACGCCGGGAGCCGCCGGCCGACCGGGGCGAGGGCCTGCTCCGCATGCTCACGAGCCCCACCGACGCCGAGATCTTCATCGACGGCCGCAGGGTGGGCCAGGGGGCCCTGTTCGACGACACCGTGGCCGCGGGGCCCCGCCGACTGCGGGTGAGCGCCAAGGGCTATGAGACATTCGACACGACCATCATCATCCCGCGCGGGGCAACGGTGCGGCTCGATCGGATCGTCCTGCGCGGCCGCGGGAGCGGCGCGTGAGACGGCTCGTCGTGGGGATCGCGCTCGCGACGCTCGCCGCACCGCCACTCGTGGCGCAGAGCAGCACGGCCGATCTCCTGCAACAAGCGTCCCAGTTCTACGAGCACCTCGACGTCGAGCGCGCGTTGCCGCTGCTCCGTCAGATCGTCTCGCCCAACTGGCCGTTCGAGGTCACGCCGGCGGAGCGCGTCGAAGCCTACAAGTACCTGGGTGCGTGTCTCGCGCTGGTGGGCAAGCGCGACTCGGCCGTCCTGTACTTCCGCGCGGCCATCGAGCGGGACCCGTTCGCCGACCTCGATTCCGACCGGTTCACACCGGCGCAGCTCGGCCTGTTCGCGGAGGCACGCCGCCTCACTTTCGCCGTGGCGGTACGCCCCGTGGTGAGCGCGCGGATCGATCCGCGGACGGAGCGCCTCTCGTTCACCGTCGTCAGCACCCACGCGACGACGCTCGAGGCCCGCGTGCGGGCCGTTGGCGGATCGGCGGGCCGCGTCTTGTTCTCGGGCGCGAGCGACGGCCCGCGCGAGATCCCGTGGGACGGGCTCTTGGCCGACGGCCGTCTGGCGTCGCCCGGCCGGTACGAGCTCATCGTGGTCGGCCGCAGCGGCCTCGTGCCCCGGACCGACTCGGCGCGCGTGTTCTTCGACGTCGCGCGCGAGGTCGCTCCGCTCGAGGACACGCTGCAGGACCTCGCCGTCGCAGCACTCCTTCCGGAACGGGCGCCACGATCGGCGGCGACGCGCAGCCTGCTCGAGGGCCTGGGCGTTGCCGGCGCCACGCTCGCAGTCTCCGCCGGGCTCAGCAACCCTGGGCTCCGCGGCAGCTTGAGGGCCGGTGCCGGCGTCGTCGCGGACGCTGCGACCGTATCGGGCGTGGTCGCGTTCTTGGTGCAGCGCGGGCAACCGGAGATGCCGGCGAATGTGGCCGCCAACGTCCAACGCCGGGCCCGGCGCGCGGCGGAGAACGACGCGATCCGCCGCCGCAACGCGGAGAAGCTTGCGGCCGCGACCCTGATCGTCACCCCGGCAGCGGGGCTCGGGCCCTGAACCGTCCGGCCACCCTCGCGCGGGTCGCCTTCACTGCACTCGCGCTCACCGCCGGATCGGCGGCGGCCCAACGCGCCGTCACCGCATCCGGGGTCGTGGCGCTCGCGGAGCATCGTGTGGACGCGGGCTACGGCGTCGAGCGCTCGACCGGCGTCCTGTTCGGGGCGTGGGGGAGCGTGCGTGTCGTGCCGCACGTAGAGCTCGCGCTACGGGTGGAGGGAGGCAGGCTGAACGCGTCGACGCCGAGCGCAATCGAGCGGGACGTCGGAGAGGTCGGGCTCGACGCGCGCTGGTCCGCGAGCCCGTGGCTCGTCCTCCTGGCGGGCGCCACGCGGCGGGTCTACTCGACCGACCTCGGGCGCCAGTCGTGGACGACCGCAGGCGCCGGCGCCGAGGCCCGGCTGCCGCTGCTCGAGGAGGGCTTGAGGGGCGTCCTGCGGGCGTCACTGCTGCCGGTCGTGTCCGTGAGCGGGACCCCGGGACCCAATCTCGGCGTAAGGGCGGCGGCGGGCCTCGAGTACCACTGGCCCACGGTCGGCATCGCGGCTCTGTACTCGCTCGAGCGCTACGACTTTCCCCGCCAGGGAACCGCGCAGCGACTGGAGCAGTTGGCCGCGCTCACGCTGCGACTCGACGTTTCACCGGGATCGTCCCGCCACCGCTAGATTCCGCCTTACCCGCATTCCTGAAGGCATGCACTCATGCGCTCGCTGCGCTTCTGTCTGCTCGTCGCCCTCGGCACGCACCCGCTCTCCGCCCAGACTCCCGCCACGTCGTGGGACTCGGTGGCGAGGATCGTCCAAGCCCCCGAAGCGGTGACTGGCGGTTATCACCGCTACAACTTCCCGCGCCGCGACATCACGCTGCGGATCGGGGACGTGACCGTGTCGCCGGCACTCGCGCTCGGCAGCTGGGCCGGGTTCTCGGGAGAGCCGGGCGACGCCAGCGTCATGGGCGACCTGGTGCTCGCGGCGGCCGAGGTGAAGCCCGTGCTCGCCGAGCTCGCGCGCCAGGGGCTCGATGTGACCGCCGTGCACAACCACCTGGTGGGTGAAGAGCCCCGGCTTACCTACGTTCACTTCCACGGCGACGGCGCCGCCGTCGAGCTGGCGGCCCGGCTCGACCGGGTGCTCGGCCGTACGGCCACACCGCGGCCGGTCACGGCCCCGCCGCCTGAGCCACCGACCATCGACACGGCGCTCGTGTTCCGCGCGCTCGGCAAATCGGGGACGGCGCGCGGCGCGGTGGCGCAAGTCGGCTTCGTGCTGGTCGCGGGTGTCGTGACGCTGCACGGGCGTCCCCTCGTGCCCGCGATGGCGTACGGCAGCCCGGTCAACATCCAGATGGTTGCCGCCTCGCGGGCCGTCGCCACCGGAGACTTCGCGGTCACGGGAGACAAGGTGGCCGGCATGCTCGCTGCTCTGGCCGCGCACGGCATCGCCGCCACGGCGGTGCACACCCATCTGATCGGCGAGTCGCCGCCGCTCCGCTACATCCACTTCTGGGCCGACGGCGCCCTCCCGGACGTGCTCGCTGGACTCAAGGCGGCGCTCGACGCCGCGCGCTCGACTCGATAGCTTTCGCGCGCCGCCTTCACTCTGTGGGAGTTTCGCTGAGCGCCACGTCCGGCAAGATCGAGCACGTCTCCGACACCGCACGCTGGGTCGCCCTGTACCGGGCGATGGAATCCGAGCGGCCGGACGCGCTGTTCCACGATCCGTACGCCCGGCGGCTCGCCGGGCCGCGCGGCGAGCAGGTGCTCGCCGCCATGCCCAAGGGCCGGGCGTTCGCATGGCCGATGATCGTCCGCACGGCAGTCATGGACGAGCTGATCCTGCAGGCGATCGAGCGAGACAGGGTCGGCACGGTGCTCAACCTCGCCGCCGGCCTCGATACGCGGCCCTACCGACTGCCGCTCCCGGGCGCGTTGCGCTGGGTGGAGGTGGATTTCCCGGACGTCGTCGCGTACAAGGAGGAGCAGCTCGCGGGGGAGCGGCCCGTGTGCGCACTCGAACGCGTGGGGATCGACCTCACCGACGTGCCCCGGCGCCGTGCCCTGTTCGACCGGATCGGCTCGGCGGCGCCGCCGGTGCTGGTCGTGAGCGAAGGGCTGCTCATCTACCTGACGCGCGATCAGGTGGGAGCGCTGGCGGCGGATCTCGCCGCACCCCCCTCGTTCCGCTGGTGGTTGATCGATCTCGCGTCGCCGCGGCTGCTCAAGATGATGGACAAGACGTGGGGGCCGATCGTGGCCGCCGGTAACGCCCCGTTCCAATTCGCCCCTGCTGAGGGCACGCGCTTCTTCGAGCCGTTCGGATGGCGCGAGGCGGAGTTCCGCCCGACGTGGGACGAGTCGCGGCGACTCAATCGAACGATGCGGATGGCATGGCTGTGGAATCTGATCGGGCAACTGCTGCCCAAGGCGAAGCGGGAAGAATGGCGCCGCTTCTCCGGTATCGTGTTACTGGAACGCACCTGAACGAAAGGACAACGGAACGCATGAGATTGCACTCGCTGCTCGTGGCCGGAGCGTTGATCAGCGTGGCGTGTACCAGGCCGGCGCCTCGCGCCGCCGGCCCCAACGTCGTCACGATCACTGCTACTGACTACGCCTTCGGCGCGCCGGACACCATTCCCGCCGGACTCACGACACTCCGCCTCGTCAACCACGGGAAAGAGCTGCACCACGCCTCCCTGGTCCGGCTGGGGGACGGCAAGACCGTGGCGGACTTTGAAGCCGGGCTCGCGGCCGCGATGAAGGACCACACGCCGCCGCCCGCTTGGATCTCGTTCGTGGGCGGACCGAACGCCGTCACCCTCGGTGACACGGCCAGCGCGACCCAGTCACTCGCGCCCGGGTCGTACGTCGTCGCGTGCTGGATCCCGAGCGCCGACGGGGTGCCGCACATCATGAAGGGGATGCTGCACCCACTCACGGTGGTTGCGGCCGCCGCGCCCGCAGCCGCCGAGCCCGTCACCGATGTGTCGATCAAGCTGACCGACTACGACTTCGTCCTGAACCAGCCGTTGGCCGCGGGGACGCATGCCGTGAGGGTGGAGAACGCAGGCGCGCAGGCGCATGAGGTGGTGATCGCGGCGCTGACACCGGGAAAGACGCTTCAGGACTTCATCGCGTGGGAGCAGGGAGGCGAGAAGGGCCCGCTGCCCACGGGCCGGTGGCTCGGTGGCGTGGTCGGCCTCGATGTCGGCGGGCACGCCGAGTTCACCGCGAGCTTCACGCCTGGGAACTATCTCCTGCTGTGCTTCTGGCCGGACGCCAAGGACGGCAAGCCGCACCTCATGCACGGGATGGCGAAGCAGATCACGGTAAGCTGACGCGACAAACGGCCGTGTCTCCGCCGCTCGGGAGACACGGCCGTTTATCGTCCTGCTCAGCGTCTACTCAGAACAGCCACCGCACTCCCGCCTGCAGCTGGCGCGGATCGCCCAACCCCGACCGAATCGTGCCGTCGAAGTTCAGGAAGGTCGTGCCCGCGGCCGGGTCTTTGAAGTTGTCGGCGTTGGTCAAGTTGAAGATCTCGATTAGGACCTCGAGCTGACCCCGCGGACCCGCCGGGATCGGCCGCGACAGGCGCACGTCCCAGGACACATACGCGTTGCCCTTGCGGATGGTGTTGCGCTGCAGGATGTGCCCGTCCGCGCAGATCCGATCGGCCGGGCTGACCGCGCGCGCGCCGGCCGGGGGCGCAAAAGGATTGCCCGGGCGCGGTCCGCAGCTCGCAGAGGCCGGCTGGGCCGAGTAGTAGCTCACGCGATTGTTGAGGTAGAACCCGAAGACCTTCGCCAGGAACCACCCGTTGAAGCGGTGCCGCTGGTCTCGGTCGCTCCAGTTGTATTCCTTGCCGAGCGAGTCCGCCTGCGCGTAGCGGAACGTGAACGGATCGCGCTCGTTGTCGTCGTCCGCCTTGTCGAACGACAGCGTGTAGTTCACGTCGAACTGGAAATTCGGGTCGAGCACCCGTTTCAAACCGACGGTGACCCCGTTGTAGCGCGACTTGGCGCTGCTCTCCACGGTGAACAGCGAGCCAATGGCCGTAGGCCCGGACCCGAACGGACTGCCGAAGACCGCATCATTCCGGTTGATGAAGCGCGTGAGATGGTCGGTGCGTGCGTGGGTGTAGCTGATCGACGCCGCGAGGTCGCCGGACAGCTCCCGCTCGTAGCCGACCGTGAGGTTCAAGGTCCTCGGGTTCTCGAAGTTGCGGTCCACCACGTACACGGTGGGCTGGAACGGCGTCCCGGTCGAGAGCGGCAGCAGGCTGTCGAACGCGGGGGGCGGCAGGAATCCCACCGTCCCGCTCGAGCCGAACAGCGTCTGCCCGAGCGAGCCGTTGGTGCTGCGCACGCTCGCCAGGTTGAGCGCCGGGATGCGCGCGTAGTAGAGTCCCGCGTTGACGCGGACCACCTGTCGCCCGTCGGCGCTCGGATCCCAGGCGATCCCCAACCGCGGCTGCCACATCTTCTTGTCGGACGGGATCGTCCCATCCGACGGGAACGTGAAGCTCCCCTGTGCGTTCACCACCGTCGAGTCGATCCATGGTGAGAAAAACACCGTCGAGGGCGGCGTGATCGGGTCGGGCTCGATCTGGGCTTCCCAGCGCAGCCCGTAGTTGAGGGTCAGCTTGGCCGACGGCTTCCACGTGTCCTGCAGGAACAAGGCGAGCTCGTTCTGGGTGATCGTCTGCGTGCCCGCCTGCTCCACCGTGTTCGTGCCCACGCCCGATTGCTGGAGATACAGGATGACCGGGCCGGTGATCGTCGTCCCCGCGGGGCAGGTGAACCCGGGATACACACCGCTCGACCCGTCGGAGCACTCGATGTAGTGTGACCCTTGCGTCACGAAGTTCTCGAACCCGTGCACGCTCGTGAACGCCATCCGCCCGCCCGCGAACCCGACGAACACCTGCGTCGTCGAGGTGCGGTTCCATTCGCCGCCGAGCTTGATCAGGTGGTTGCCGCGCGAGATGGACACGTTGTCGAGCAGCTGGACGCGCGTGTCGTGGTCGTCCCGGATCGGCAGGAAGAACGGCAGGCCGAAGCGAAAGGCATGCCCCGGATCGATGTCGGTGTCGTGGAACGGGACGGCGGCGCCGAAGATCGACGACACGCCGGTGGTGTCACCGAGGTGGTTGTTGGGACCGGTGTACGGGCGCGGCCGGTCCTCGCGCGCGAACTGGAAGCGCAGCTCGTTGGACGTGCGCGACGACAGGAACGACACGAGGCTGCCGTTCACGGCGTGCGAGTGGCTCTGCTCCAGACCGTTGGCGCTGGCGCCCCAGGTATCGACGTCGAACGTGCCGTTCTTCTGTTCGGACCAGGTGTAGTTGTACTTGAGGGACAGGTTGTGCTTGTCCGACAGGCGGAAGTCGAACTTGGCGAGCGCCGCGCGCGCGTCGTTGGTCCGGGAGATGGGGCCGTAGTCGTTCGCCAGCTCGGGGTAGCGCGCCGCCAGGAACGTCTTGAGGGAATCGAGCTGGGGGCTCGACGGCCGGCTCTTCTGCTTCACGTCGTCGTAGATCTGCTGGTCGTAGGCGAGGAAGTAGAACACGCGGTCGCGCTTGAGCGGCCCGCCCACGGTGAAGCCGAACTGACTCTGCGAGAAGTCGGGGTTGAACTTCTGGACCGCGCCCGACGGGAACGTGTGCTCGGGCGATCCCGAGAGGGCGTCGAACTTACCGAAGTAATGCAGCGAGCCCTTCAACTCGTTGGTGCCGGACTTGGTGATCACATTGACGAAGCCGCCGGAGGAGCGTCCGAACTCAGCGTTGGCGCCGCCGGCCACCACCACGAGCTCCTGCACCGCATCGAGGTTGAACGTGAACGCCGGCCGCTGGCCGCCACGCTGCTCGCCGAAGAACGAGTTGTTGAAGTCCGCCCCGTCCACCGACACGTTGTTGTGGATGCCGCGCTGGCCAGCCACGGTGAGCTCGTCGCCGTCCGGGCCCTGGACGATCGCCACGTTGGGCGTGAGCAGCGTCAGGTTGAGATAGTTGCGCCCGTTGTTCGGCAGGCCCGACACCGCCGCCGCGTTCAGCGGCGTGGCCGCGGCCGCTTGCGTTACGTCCACCACCGGCTGCGTGGCCTCCACCGTCACCGCCGCCAGCGTGACCGCGGCGAGCGCCAGGCGAAGATCCACCGTCTCGCCCACGCTCAGGGCGATCCCAGTGCGCTTCACTTCGGCGTAGCCGACCGAACGCGCCGTCACGTCGTAGGTGCCGAGGGGCAGCAACGTGCCGGTGAAGTTGCCGGCGGCGTCCGTGGTCAGCGTGCGCGTGAAGTTGGTCTGCGTCTCGTGCAGGATTACCTGGGCGTTGCCGACCGGGGCGCCGTTCGGGTCCGTGACCACGCCGCGGATGATGCCCGTCGTGGCCTGCGATTGAGCGCCCGACACCGCGGGCGAGGCGGACAACGCGAGCGCGGCGCCGACCAGCAGAACGGGCAGGCGCATGAGAAAACGGATACCGCACGTCATGGCCTAGGTCTCCGGGAAGGTGATGCGCAAGGGCGGGGGTGAATTAGCACGGGACAGAGAGAGTCGCAAGTGGAGAGGGGGGAGCCGACCCCTACCGCCCTCTACCGTCTTCTGCCATCCTCTACCGTCCTCTATGCAAAACCCCGACATCGCCCGGCTGTTCGACGAGGTGGCGGACCTGCTCGAGATCCAGGACGCCAACCCGTTCCGGGTGCGCGCTTACCGCAACGCCGCCCGCACGATCCGCGACTATCCCGAGCCGCTCGCGGACCTGGTGCACGAGGGGACCAAGCCGCTCACCGAGATCCCGGGTATCGGCGACGATCTCGCCGAGAAGATCACCGAGATCGTGACCACGGGCGAGCTGTCACTGCACAAACAGCTCGCCAAGAAGCTGCCCGCCGGCCTGCTCGACCTGCTGCGGATCCCGGGGCTCGGGCCCAAGCGCGTGAAGCTGCTCCACAAGAAGCTCAAGGTGAAATCGGCGGCCGACCTGGCGAAGGCGCTCGACGCGGGGAAAGTGCAGAAGCTCAAAGGCTTCGGTCCGAAGATGGAGGAAAAGCTCCGAGCCGGGCTCGGCCAGGCGCAGGTGACCGAGCGGCGCATGCTGTTGAACGAGGCGGAGACGCAGGCGGACGCCACCGTGGCGTACCTCGAGGCGGGCGGCGGCATCGACCGCATCGCGGTCGCGGGCAGCTACCGCCGGCGCCGCGAGACGATCGGCGACCTCGACATCCTCGTGACTGCGGACGCGAGCGCCGCGGTGATGGACCGGTTCACGCAATACGCCGAGGTCGCGGAAATCATCTCGAAGGGCGATACCCGCGCGACGGTGAAGCTGCGCGGTGGGCTGCAGGTCGATCTACGGGCGGTCGAGCCGGCGGCGTACGGCGCGGCGCTGCAGTACTTCACGGGCTCCAAGGCGCACAACGTGGAGCTCCGCAAGATCGCCCAGGAGCAGGGCTACAAGCTGAACGAGTACGGCCTGTTCAAGGGCACCCGGCGCATCGCGGGCAGGACCGAAGAAGAGATCTACGCCAAGCTCGGCCTCGACTGGATGCCGCCGGAGTTGCGCGAGGCGCGCGGCGAGATCGCCCTCGCGCGCGAGCACCACCTGCCGCACTTGGTCGAGCTCCGAGACATTCGCGGGGACCTCCAAATGCATACGGCGGCCACGGACGGCAAGGCCACCATCGACGAGATGGCACACGCGGCGCGGGAGCTCGGATACGAGTACATCGCCATCACCGACCACTCGAAGCGCGTCACCATGGCGCGGGGACTCGACCCCAAGCGGCTGCGCGCGCAATGGCGCGCGCTCGACGAGTGGAACGGCGCGAGCGAGGGATTCACGATTCTGAAGAGCATCGAGCTCGACATCCTCGAAAGCGGGAAACTCGATCTCCCGGACGACGTGCTCGCCGAGGCGGATTACGTCGTGGCCACGGTGCACTACGGCCTGAATCAGACCGAGAAGGAGCTGACCCGGCGGCTGGTGGGTGCGGCCGAGCATCCGCTCGTCGACGCGATCGGGCATCCCACCGGGCGCCTGCTCGGCAAGCGGGAGCCCTACCCTCTCGACTTCGAGGCCCTCACCCAAGCCTGCGTGGACACGGGCTGCCTGCTCGAGCTGAACGGGCATCCCGAGCGGATGGACCTGCCGGACACGCTCGCCGCCGCCGCGCGGCGCCACGGGGCGCGCTTCGTGCTGTCCACCGACAGCCACCAGCCGGGCAATCTGTCCTTCATGAAATACGCGGTGGATCTGGCGCGCCGGGCGGGACTCGAAGCTGGAGACATCCTCAACACGCGGCCGTTGGCCGAGTTCAGCAAGGCATTGAAGCGGGCGCGGCCATGAGCTCCAGCTGTACCACTGGGGCGAAGCTCTTGCGATGGTGCGGCGTGTACCCGCATTGCGCCAGGGCGGCGAGGTGCTCCGGCGTGCCGTAGCCCTTATTCGAGTCCCACGCATACGACGGATGGCGCGCCGCGAGCCGCTCCATGAGGCGGTCGCGCACGGTCTTGGCGACGACGGAGGCGGCGGCGATCGACTGGCAGTGCGCATCGCCGTCCACGATGGCGTCATGCCGCATCCCCAGCTCGGGGATCGGAAGCCCGTCCACCAGAATGTGTGCGGGAGAAAGCCCCAGTCGCAGCAGGGCGCGCCGCATCGCGAGGATGCTGGCGCGGCGGATGTTGAGCCGGTCGATCTCACGCACGCTCGCCGCCCCGACGCCGATCGCCAGCGCGCGCGCCCGCACCACCAGTGCCAGGCGGCTGCGCTTCGCGGGCGGCAGGAGCTTGGAATCGCGCAGGCCGCGGATCGCCTTGCAGTGCGGCGGAAACACCACGGCCGCGGCCACCACCGGACCAGCCAGGGGACCGCGGCCTGCTTCGTCGACGCCGGCGACGAGCCCGCCCCCCGCCTGCCAGAACGCGATCTCGCGCTCGAGCGTGGGGCGGGGACCTCTCACGCCTCTTGTTTCTCCGCCGTCTCGGGAACCGTGATGCCCCGTTTCTCGCGGATGCGTGCCGCTTTGCCCGCGAGCCGGCGCAGGAAGTAGAGCTTGGCGCGCCGCACGCGACCCTTGCGGAGGAGCTCGATCGCTGCGATGGAAGGCGAGTGCAGCGGGAAGATCCGCTCCACCCCCACGCCGGCCGAGATCTTCCGGACCGTGAACGTCTCGTTGATCCCGCCCCCCCGGCGCCCGATACAGACGCCTTCGAAGGCCTGCAGCCGCTCCTTGTCGCCCTCACGCACGCGCACCATGACCCGCAGGGTGTCGCCTGCGGAAAAGGCGGGCATGCCGCTCTTCAGACCTTCCCGCTCGATCGCTCTCAGCCGGTCCATACCGTCATCCTCGTTCTTGATATCGCGCCCAGAGATCGGGCCGGCGCTCGCGCGTCAGCCGCTCCGCCTCCGCCGTCCGCCACGCCGCGATCTCCGCGTGATCGCCGCTCAACAATACCGCCGGCACGTCCATTCCGCGATAGCTCGGCGGCCGCGTGTAGCTCGGCGGCGACAGGAGCCCATCGTAGTGCGAGTCCGTCGCGGCGGACTCGTGATCGCCCAGCGCGCCGGGCAACAGCCGCACGACCGCGTCGATGACGCACAGCGCCGCCGGCTCCCCGCCCGACAACACGAAATCTCCTAGCGACAGCTCCTCCGCCGAGAGCCCGTCCGCCACGCGCTGGTCCACGTCCTTGTAGTGTCCGCACAGGAGCGTCAGCTCGCTGCCGACGGAAAACCGCACCGCGTCGCGGTGGCCGAAGGGCCGGCCGCGCGCCGAGAGCAGCACCACAGGCGGGCCGCCCCGCAGCTCTGCCACCGCCTCGAAGAACGGCTCCGGCTTGAGCACCATTCCGGCGCCGCCGCCGTACGGAGCATCGTCCACGCTCTTGTGCCGGTCGTGGGTATAGTCCCGCAGCTGGACGATCCGATAGCGCACCAGCCCCCGCTCGGCCGCCCGTCCGGGGATGCTCGATGCGAGTGCCGTCGTGAACACCTCGGGGAACAGCGTCACGACGTTAATCGTCAGCATCGGCCTCGTCCACGGCGACGAAATGGTCCCGCCACGGTTCCACCACGGCGCGCGACGTCACGCCGACGAACGACAACAGCCACTCTCGGTGATAGGCGCGCCGCCGCGCCACGATCAGCGGCCCCGCCACGACCTGACGCTCCGCGTTGACGACCAGCAGCCGGGCCTTGGGCGTGAACACCGTCCCCGGATGCTCCACGAGCGGGAACACCGCCACTTCCCCCCGCTGGCCGTGCGGCTTCCGCAGCCGCCCGACTAAGCGGGCCGTGTGCCCAGCACGCCCGCCTTCTTGAGCAGCGAGCGCACCGTATCGGTCGGGAGCGCCCCCTTGTCGAGCCAGGCGCGGGCCTGCTCCGCATTCACCTGAATGTCGGCGGGATTGGTCCGCGGGTTGTAGTGGCCGAGCGTGACGACGAACCGCCCGTCGCGAGGCGAGCGGGAGTCCGCGACCACGATGCGGAAATAACTCTGTCCCTTGCGCCCCACGCGCCGCAGCCGGATGCGAGTTGCCATAAGCGTTCCTAGGTCCTCTTCAAGAGCTTCCGCATGTGCTGGAACTGCTCCAGCAGCCGATTCACTTCCTGCACGGGACGCCCCGCGCCCTTCGCGATTCGCAGGCGCCGCGACCCGGTGAGAATCGCAGGGTTCGCCCGCTCGTCCGGCGTCATCGACAGGACGATCGCCTCGACGTGCTTCAGGTGCCTGTCGTCGGCCTTGACCGCCTGCAGCGCCCGGGCGTTCACCCCGGGCAGCAAGCCCAGCACCTGCTTGAGCGGCCCCATCGCCTGCATCTGCTTCAGCGCGACCAGGAAGTCCGCGAGATCCATGCCCTGCTTGGAGCGGGCCTTGCGCTCGAGACGCTCCGCCGCTCCGGCGTCCACCGTCGCCGCCGCCTTCTCGACCAGCGCCACCACGTCGCCCTGCCCGAGGATCCGTCCCGCCATCCGCACGGGATCGAACGGCTCCAACGCCTCGAGCTGCTCGCCCGTGCCGACGTACTTGATCGGGACGCCGGTCACGCCGTGGATCGAGAGCGCCGCCCCGCCGCGCGCGTCGCCGTCGAGCTTCGTGAGGATCACGCCCGTGAGCCCGACGCCCTCGTGAAAGCCCCGGGCGATCCGCACCGCGTCCTGCCCCGTCATGCCGTCGGCGACGAGCAGCACCTCGCGAGGGCTCGTAACGGCGCGCAGCGTCTTCAGCTCGTCCATGAGCTCGGCGTCGATCTGCAGCCGTCCCGCCGTGTCCACGATGACCGTGCGGCAGCGCGATTTCTCGGCCTCCTGTACGGCGTCGCGGACGAGGGCCGGAACGTCCCGCTCTCCGCTCCCCGCTCCCCCGAACACCGGCACGCCGACCCGCGCGGCGAGCTGCTCCAGCTGCTCGCGGGCGGCCGGTCGCGCCACGTCGGCCGCGACGAGCCCCGGCGCCTTCTGCTCGAGCTTCAGACGGCGTGCGAGCTTCGCCGCCGTGGTCGTCTTCCCGGAGCCCTGCAACCCCACCAGCAGCAGCACCGTCGGCCCGACCGACGCGAAATCGACCCCGCGCTTCGTGCCCCCGAGCATCGCGGCGATCTCGTCGTGAACGAGCTTCACCACCTGCTGGCCGGGGCTGACCGTCGCAACCGCAATCGCGCCGACGGACCGCTCGCGTACCCGCTCGATGAACCCCTGCGTCACCGCGACGCTGACGTCCGCCTCGAGCAGGTGCCGCCGGATCTCGCGCAGCGCATCGGCCACATCCTGCTCCGATAGCACCCCCCTGCCGGTGATCCGCTTGAGAACGCCGGCGAGCTGCGAGGCGAGGGCCGTAAACATAAGCCCAGGAAAGTAGTTACGGAGTTGGTGGAATCCAAGGGGGGAGCATCAGCGTGCTCCCCCGCCCCGGACGATCCGGATCGCAGGCGCCCGCTTCCAGCCGACCCAGCCCGTTGGGGCGTCCATCAACCGCACCACGGGCACGCCGCTGATCAGCAGGCCTTTGACTTCGAACCGGCGGCCGGCCGCGGTGCCGGACCGGCGTTTGGCCCACGCCCGCCCGAGCCCCTGCAGGAATCGCCCCGCCGCCGCCTTGTCGTCCCACAACGTGTACCAGACGAGCGCGTCCGCGCCGGCACGTCTGGGCCCGCCGCCGACCGCGCGCACCTGGTAGCGGTCGCCGTCCCACCCCTCGGCCAGGCGCGCGGCTGCGCTGTCGTCGCCCAGATGCTGCTCGAACAGCAAGCGGATCTCGAACTCGCCCAGCCCGTCCTCGTAGCGCACCGCGTCGGACGCCGACGGTTCGAACGCGACTCCATCGGGCCGGTCTCCCGCGGCGTAGCGCGCGGGGTGCAGAATCTGCTCGGTCGACACGGGCATCAACGGGCCGTACGGCTGCTTCCCCACGTACTCATGCTCGAACCAACGCACGAACTCGGCACCGCCCAGATAGGGGAAGATGAGGCTCTCGCGCAGCCACAGCGGCGCGCTCCCGAACACCTTCATCTGGTCCTGGCCCCCACCCAGCGCGGCCGCCCGCAGGTCCCACAGGTTGGGGAGGCTCTCGATCTTCTGCTCCGGCATGAGGACGAGGACCTGGGCGAGGGTCGCCTGGCCTTCCAGGATCGCCTGCGCGGCGCTGCGGCGATCGTTCTGCCGCTTGAGCTCCACCAGGGAGTCGAGGTTCAGGTACTGGTGCTGCAGGGCGTGCACCAGCTCGTGCGAGATCACCAGCCGCGCCTGGCTGGGATCGATGTCCGAAGGAACGTACAGGGCGTTCGAGTCGGGGTCGAAGTATCCCGCTACCTGCTCGGTGAGCAGGTCGATCATGCTGCGGCGCAGGTCGAGCGTATCGGGGATGAGGCCGAACAGCCGGTAGGCGGTCTGCGCCCCCGCCAGCTCGGGGGGCGGGAGATCGTCATCGAACTTGTGGATCACGTAGTCCCGGACCTGCGTGCGGCTGCGGCGCAGCACCACGGGATGCTGCTTGAACCTGAGCCCGGTCGCCCGCTCCACCGCCGGCATCATCTGCTGCACCGCCTGCTTCAGGTCGGCTTCGCTCTGCACCTCCCGCGCCCGCTGCTCGCACGCGGCGCCTCCCAGGCCGACAACCACCAGCGCGCCAGCGGCCCAGCCGCGCCTCACCCCTGCCACTCGATCCCCTTGCCGACCGCGGCTCCAACGACGCGGGCGACGTCCTTCCCCGTCACCACTATCCCCTGGTGCTCGAGTTCCTCGCGCAGCAGTCGGTCCAGCTCGGCGCGGCGGTCAGCAAGCGTGGCGGGCGGGCGGTCAGCCGGTCGGGCGGTCGGTTGCTCCTGCGCCTCCACCCGACCGCCGGCCCGTCTGTCCGCCTGTCCGCCCAGCATCTTCTCGATCTCCGCTCCGATCCGCTCCAGCATCGGGAAGATCTCGGCCATGACATCCTCCGCCGCCTCCTGCCGCGGCTGCTCGTGGGTCAGGCCGCGCCGGATCAGAGCATCCACCTTGCGGCGCTCCCGGATCAGCCGGTCCAGCTCCGCGGAGACGTGGGCCGTCGCCTGCGCGTGCGCGCACGCCTCGTCCAGCACGTCGATCGCCTTGTCGGGCCGCGCCCGCTCGGGCACGAAGCGATCGGTGAGCACGATCGCAGCCTTGAGCGCGTCGTCCGTGATCGCGACGGCGTGATGCCGCTCGAGGCGGGGCCGCCTGGCGACCAGCACCTCCCACGTCTGAATGGCGTCGAGCTCCTCGATCTGCACGGGCTGGAAGCGGCGCTCGAGGGCGGGATCGCCGCGGATCCACTTGTCGTATTCGCCGCCGGTCGTGGCGCCGATGATGCGGATGTCGCCCCGCACCAGCGCGGGCTTCAGCATGTTCGCGGCGTCCATCGGTGCGCCCAGGGCCGTGCCCTGGCCGATGAGGTTGTGCAGCTCGTCCACGAACAGGATCAGGTCGGGATCGGCCGAGAGCTCCGCCACCAGCTTGCGGATCCGCTCCTCGTACTGGCCGCGCAGGGCGGTTCCCGCGAGCAGGGCCACGTGGTCGAGCGCCACCACGCGCACGTCCTTCAGCGCCGGCGGCACCTCCCCCGCGGCGACCCGCTGGGCCAGCCCCTCGACGATCGCCGTCTTTCCGACCCCGGCCTTCCCGATGAGGGCGGGATTGTTCTTGCTCTGGCGGAGCAGTATGTCCACGACGCGCGCGATCTCGGGGTCGCGGCAGCGGACGGGCTCCAGGTCGCCGCGTCGCGCCTGGGCGGTGAGGTCCACCCCCACGCGCTCCAGCACCACCCCCGATTCGAACAACCCGGCGAACGGATCGCCCATCACGTCACCCGGCCCGCAGGAATCGCACGTACCAGTCGATGATGGCGTCCCCGAACACGAACACGACGGTCGCGCCCATGGCCAGGAATACCCCGAACGGGACGTGACGCTTCCGCCTGCGCAACAGCAGCAGCGGCACGTACACCAGGCTGCCGAACGCCGAGGCCGCGAACACGGTGAGCAGCACGCCCTTCCAGCCGACGAAGGCGCCGACCATCGCCATCATCTTCACGTCGCCGCCGCCCATCGCTTCTTCCTTGAAGACCCATTCCCCCACCAGCCCCACCGTATAGAGCAGGGCGAAGCCCACGGCTGCACCGAGGACCTTGTCGATGAATCCCGGCACCCCCGCGGTCAGCGACAGCCCGAGCCCAATGAGCAATCCGGCCCAGTTGTACTCGTCGGGGATGAGGTAGTGCCGGGCGTCGGTGACGGCGATGCCAAGGAGGATGGTCCCGAGCAGGGCGGCGGCCAGGAACCGGGCGGTCGGTCCGTACGCCAGCATGGCGACGATCCACAGCACGCCGACCACGGCCTCGATCACCGGGTACTGGAGGGAGATCGGCTGGCCGCAGGCGCGGCAGCGGCCGTGCAGCACGAGCCACGACACGATGGGGATGTTGTCCCGCCACTCGATCCTGCGGCCGCAGCGGGGACAGGTCGACGGCGGGTGGAACAGGGAGCGTTGCTTCTTGTCTTCCTTGGCGAGCCGCAGGATGCAGACGTTCAGGAAGCTCCCGAAGCACAAGCCCAGCACTCCCGCGCCGACGAGCAGGATCGGGTCAGCCGCCACGCGTCACCTCATAGAGAAGGATGCCCGCCGCCACCGCGACGTTGAGCGATTCGGCGCCCTGGGCCAACGGAATCGCCACGCGCTGCGCGGCGACGGCGTTGAGCTGCGGGCGGATGCCCGCGCCTTCGTTTCCCACGATCACGGCGATCGGCCCTTTCCCGCGCCCTGCGGACGGCAGGGCGCGGTGCAACGGCGTGCCGTCCGTCGCGGCCGCCCACAGCGTCACTCCGTGTTTGCGCGCCCACGCGATGAACCCGTTGTCGTCGAGCGTCACCACGGGGTGGCGAAACGTGGCGCCCATCGCGGCCCGGAGCGCCTTGGGGCTCGTCGGGTCGGCCGTCCCGCGCAGCACCACCGTCCCGGCGGCCCCCAGCGCATGCGCGGTGCGGACGAGGGTGCCGACGTTGCCGGGGTCCTGCACGCCGTCGATCACGAGCACCACGGCGTCCGGGCGGGGTGCGAAGTCCTCGGCGCGCGTGCGCCGCGGCTCGATCACGGCCATGATCCCCTGGGGCGTCTCCGTGTCGGCCAACTGCGCGAAGCCGCGGGCGCCGATCTCTTCCACCGGCACGGCGTGCCGCTCGAGGTCCGCGACCAGCTCGGTACCGCGTGCCGTGCGCGCCAGGTCGGGGGATACGAGCGCCCCGCGGATCGTGATTCCGGCGGCGAGCGCCTCCTCGACGAGCCGCACCCCCTCGATGAGGGCGAGCCCGCGCCGGCCGCGTGCTTTGCGGCGTTGGAGATCGCGGATCGTCGATTGCAGATTACTTGCGATGAGTACCCTCGCGATGAGTCGCCTCGCGCGTTCCGGGCCGCCGCGCATTCAATATGCGAAGAAGCGGCGGGTTCGTCTGCCCCCGTGAGGATCGCCCTCACCATCGCCGGCTCGGATTCGGGCGGCGGCGCCGGCATCCAGGCGGACCTGAAGACGTTCCATCAGTTCGGGGTGTTCGGCACCAGCGTGATCACGGCGGTGACGGCCCAGAACACCGTCGGGGTACGAGCCTGGGAGGCGGTTCCGGTGGCGCTCGTGACGCGCCAGCTCGACGCGCTGGCCGACGACCTGCCCCCCGCCGCCGTGAAGTCCGGGATGCTCGGGTCCGCCGAGCTCGTCGAAGCCGTCGCGGACGGCGTCACGCGGTTCCGGCTCCCGAACTACGTACTCGACCCGGTCATGGTCGCGACGTCGGGCGACCGGCTGCTCGATCGCGACGCGGAACACCTGATCGTACGGCTGCTCGTACCGCTCGCGGTGCTGGTGACGCCCAACCTCGACGAAGCCGGCGTCC
>JAEHDT010000162.1 GCA_016880225.1 Gemmatimonadota bacterium
ACGGCGGCGGCGGCAGCAGCCATGAGCGTCAGCCAGAACAGCCGGGCCATTGTGGATTCCGGGTTCGAGGATTGCACTAAGTGATAGCGCCACGGCACCCTTCCTACCAGACTCCGCGACGCATGTAACTTGCCCGTGGGTCAAGGCGTCCTGGACCGCCCGCCAGGCCAGGAGGAGCCGTTGATGGAATGGGTGACTCGCCGACGAATCCGGGTGAATCGAGCTGCGACCGCATGGCTCATCCGGCGTTTCATCGACCCGCACGCCACGTTCCGGTTCGTGGAACCTGACGAGGTGGCTGCGGTGCAGCGCGAAACGGGCGCCATCGGCTTCGACGCCCCGGGGGCACGGTACCCGCACAAGGACGACCGCGGCCGCTGCTCGTTCGAAGCGTTGGTGCAGGAACACCGTCCCGACGACCCCGCGCTACGCGAGCTCGCGCGCATTGTGCACAGCGCCGACTTCAAGGAAGGAGTCGCCGCCTGCCCCGAGGCGGCAGGCCTCCTCGCCATCTCGCACGGCTTCCCGCTGGTGGCGCGCGACGATCTCGACACCGTCGAGCGGGCTTCGCTTCTCTACGACGCGCTGTACGCGTTCCTGCAACAGCCACGGTTGTGACCACTGCCACGCGTGTGACTATCGCGCTGGCCGGCCTTCGGTTGGTCACGGCGGCGGCCGCCGCCCAACAGAGCGGTCACGACCCGAGCGGCTCCGCAACCGTTCACGCCGCCGCGATCGGCGGAACCGTCACCCTCGACGGCAGGTTGGACGAGGCGTTCTGGGCGACGGCGGACTCGATCGACGAGCTCCGCCAGCGCGAGCCGCGCGAGGGATCCCCCTCCACAGAGCGGACTGTCGTCAGGGTCGCCCACGATGCGGACGCGTTGTACGTCGCGGTGCGCTGCTATGACTCCGACGTGAACGCCGTGCGCGCCAGCCAGTTCCGCCGCGACGCCGACCTCGCGAGTGACGACGACGTCCTGCTCCTGATCGACAGCTACGACGACCGGCGCAGCGCGTTCGTGTTCGGCACGAACCCGAACGGCGCCATGTGGGATGCGCAGTTCTCCGGCGTCGACGACCTGAACGACAACTGGAACGGCGTCTGGGACGTCGCCGTGTCGCGCGACACCGCCGGATGGACGGCCGAATTCCGCATCCCCTTGCTGGCGCTGCGGTTTCACGCGGGGACCGACCCCGAGCTCGGGTTCAACGTCCGCCGCTTCATTCGGCGGAAGAACGAGGAGGACTTGTGGCGCTCGTGGGGCCGGGCGCAGGGGTTCTACCACCTAGATCAGGAAGGAACGATCAGAGTCCTCGGCGACCTGCATCGTCCCCGCGATCTCGAGCTGTACCCGTATGGGCTCGGTCGAGCCGTAGAGACCGAGCACGACAGCGTCGGCCGGGCCACGACGGCGGGATTTCTTGGGGGCAAGGGCGGGGTCGACGCGAAGATCGGCCTCACGCCGACGTTGACCGCCGACGTGACCCTCAGCACCGATTTCGCGCAGGTCGAAGCGGACCAACAAGTCATCAACCTCACGCGATTTCCGTTCTTCTTTCCCGAAAAGCGCCCGTTCTTTCTCGAATCGAGCGGCCTGGGGGATTTCGGCACACCCGAGCGGGTCCAGCTGTTCTATTCACGCCGCATCGGGCTGGACACGAGCGGCGCCCCGGCGCCGATCTTCGCCGGTGGTCGCCTGTACGGCCGACTCGGGCCGTGGAAGATCGGGGTGCTGGACGCGCAAACGGGCGGCGCAGAGGATGCCAACGACTTCGTCGTGCGCATCCAACACGACCTGTTCGACCGGTCCTACATCGGGGCGATCGGCACGCTCCACGCGGCACGCGGCGGTCGAGGCGTCGAGCGGACCGGGGGTGTGGACGTGGATCTCCCGCTCGTCGTCCACGGAGCGAACCTCGAGCCCAAGATTTGGCTCGCGGCCAGCCAGACGCCGGGATTGGCCGGGACTCCCCTCGCGTGGCGGCTCTCCACCGACAACCCCAACGACTTGTTCGACAACTTCGCCTCGCTCTACCGCATCGACTCGGGCTTCGCCGCACCACTCGGCTTCGTGCGCCGCTCGGGGATCTGGGAGACCACCGGCCACGTCGACTTCATGCCACGCCCCCGGATGCTGGGGATCCGGCAGCTCGACTTCACCTTTCCCATCCCGAGCTGGGACATCATTGCGAACGAGACAGGCTCGCTACTGCGGAGCGCGGACTGGCAGACGGCGTGGTTCGAATGGCGGGTGTTCGGCGGCGATCGCCAGAATGGCGATCACTTCGAGGTCAACTTCCAGCGGCTCATGGACGCGCCCTCCGACACCTTCGGCATCTTCCGCGGCGTCGTTATCCAACCAGGTCGCTATTGGTGGTCCCGCTACGAGTTCCAGTATTTCATGAACCCGGGCCGTCCCGTGAGCGTCGGGGCATTCGTGAACTGGGGCCAGTTCTACGGCGGTCACAGCACCGACGTCGAGGTTACGGCGGCGTGGCGCGGCCGTGGCCACCTTATCGTGAGCACCGATCTCACCCGAACGACGGCGCAGCTGCCAGTCGGGACATTCACGGCCGTGGTTTCGGGGAATCGCGTGGAGTACGACTTCAATACGCGCACCAGCGTGCTCGCTTTCGTCCAGTACGATAACGGCAGCGAGCGTGTCGACTTCAACGTACGGATGCATTGGATTCCGGCGATCGGCGACGACGTCTTCGTGGTGTGGAACTCGGGGTACACGACCGATCCGCTCGCCCGCTTCCGTTTCCCCGCCACGCAGGCCCTGTCCCGCCCCCTGAATGGGGCGTTCGTCGTCAAAGTCGTGCGTCGTTTCACGCTGTAAGACGTGAGCGCCCCGCTCGCGTGGCGCAACCACGCGAGCAGGGCGCTCGACCGCAACGAGTTCGTCATCGCACCACGATGGTGCCCGTCACGGCCGCGCCGTGCACCCGAGCGCGACCATGCCGATGACTGCCGTGCGTGAGCGCATTGGATCATTCTCCTCAGCTCGCCGGTTTCGCGGAGCTGGACTTTTCCCAGTTGATGAACAGGAACCCGCCGGGTGCGTCGAACTTCGGCTCGCCCGGTCCGGGCAGGATCTGGACCTGCAACTCTTCGATCTTGTTCTTGGAGCAATCCCAGCAGGCCAGCGCGAAGTCGCCGTCGCGCCGCGTGCGCGACAACAGCATCACGTGCGTCTGCGCGTTGTCGGTCACGAGCGCACCGTTCCTGTACAGGTGGCCAACCGCCCACAACGCCACGGCGCTGTTGATCGTGGGCACGAGCGGCGTGTGCACCGCCGTATTGCCGTGGTAGTAGAGGCCGAGGATCACGCCACCGAAGCGGGGGTGATGCGGCACGTCCTTGGTCTGGACGCGGTCGAGCACGAGCTTCCAGCGCGCGCCGTCCTGCGTGGTGAACTCGGCCACCCCGGCTACCGAGTCGCGCACCGGGCCCAGGTCTTGGGCGGTGAAAGTGAAGCGGCCCGAGATCGGGGCCACGTTGTTCGAGTAGGGCCCGTTCTTCACCTGCGACTCGAGCCCCTCCTTCTCATCCCCGAACTGCTTGAGGATCGGGGCCGCGCTATCGGGGAACGGGAACGGGCCGGGGAGGATCTGGATCACGGGCCCGCCGCCGGTCACCCGGATCGCCTGCACCTTGTCGCCCATCGCACGGGACTCACTCATTTCGGACATGCTGGCTCCGCCCATCTCGGACTCGCCGGCCCCGGACGCGGCCGGAGCCTTCGAGGCGGTGACCGTCAGGTGCGTTTCCATGCCGAGCTTCTTGTGCGAGTCCTCGCCCACGGGGCAGTACACCTCGTAGGTCCCTGGCTTGAGGGCGAGCGTCAGGGTGGCGCTCGACCCCGGCTGGATCACGGCGGTCTCCTGCTCGATCCCCTTGCCCTCTACCTCGAGGGCATGCGGAATGCTGCCGACGTTCGCAATCGTGAACGTCACGGTTCCGGCGGTGATGGTGCGCTCCGAGAGCTCGACCTTCCATTCGGACAGCTTGGCGCTGACGGCCGCCGGGTCGCTCGGGGCGCGGTGCACGGGGGCGCGGGGCCCGGCGAGCGCAACGGCGGCGAGCAGCAGCCCCGCGGCGTTCCCGACCGGAATGGCATGTAGGTACGACATACGCGATCTTCCTCCTGCGAGAGTGTGACAGCAGTTGCTTTCGATGTCAGAGACCTCGCGCGCCGAACCCCTATTCCTGCGGGAATAATGCCGACGGTCGCGGAGTCTTCTCCTGAAGGCGTACGCCGACATCTCGAGGGCCGGTTGGAGGCAAGCGAGCTGGAGCGATTCGAAGCCGTCGTGTTGCCGCACCTGGACGCGGCGTACACGCTGGCGCGCTACCTGACGCGGAACGCGCACGACGCCGAGGACATCGTGCAGGACGCGTGCCTGCGCGCGCTCAAGCACTTCGCCGGCTTCCGCGGGGAGGAGGGGACAAGCGCGCGCGCTTGGCTGCTCGCCATCGTGCGCAACACGGTGTACAGCTCGCGGCGCCGCCAGCGTCCGGAGGCGCTCGCCACGGAGTTCGATGAGATGCAGCACAGCGATGCAGTGGCGGATGATCACCCGGAGACGGCGTTGCTCCGTAGTACGGCCAAGGAAGCGCTCGGTCGCGCGCTCGAGCGCCTGTCGCCGGAATTCCGGGAGGTGATCGTGCTGCGCGAGCTCCAGGGGCTGTCGTACAAGGAGATCAGCGATGTCGCCCGCGTGCCGGTCGGCACGGTGATGTCACGGCTGTCTCGCGCCCGTACGCGCCTCCAGCAGGCGCTCGGTGGAGAGGAGGAACGCTGACATGACCCACCCGAGCTTCGAAGCCCAGCTGGACGCCTATTTGGACGGCGAGCTGGCCGCAGCCGACGCGCGCGAGCTCGAGACGCACCTCGCTCAGTGCCCGGAGTGCACGCGGTTCCGGGACGCTCGGCTCGAATTGCGCGCCGCGATCGCGGCGGGCGTGCCCGCACTCCAGGCGCCGGCCGCCTTGCGCGAGCGGGTGCGGGCGGCGGTCGGGCAGGGGGCATCGGCGCGCGCCCGTGCTCCTCGCCGCTTCGACGTGCGGGGCTGGTGGCGCCCCCTGGCGCTTGCCGCGTCACTCGCCGTCGTCGCGCTCGGCAGTTGGCGCCTGGCGCTGCAACGCGTGGCCGGGGAGACGCTGGCGGACGAGGTGCTCGCGAGCCACGTCCGCTCGCTCATGCCCGGCCACTTGACCGACGTGCTCTCAACGGATCAGCACACGGTGAAGCCGTGGTTCAACGGGAAGCTCGACTTCTCGCCCGCCGTGTACGACTTCTCAGGGCGCGGATATCCGCTCCTGGGAGGCCGGCTCGACTATGTGGCTGGGCGGGCGGTGGCGGCCCTGGTGTACGGCCGTCGCCAGCATCTGATCAACGTGTTCCTGTGGCCCGCGGCGCGCGGCCCCGTCCCCGGTCCCGCGACCCGTACGGAGCAGGGCTATCACCTGCTGCATTGGACCGCAGCGGACTACACGTACTGGGTGGCCTCCGACCTGGGACTGACGGAGCTCCAGGATTTCACGCAGCTGCTGCGGCAGGCGGATTCGGCCGCGACCGCACCCGCTGCCGCGCCGGGCCTGCGCTGACCGGAGGGGTGCTCCGGCCGCGGCCGCGTCAGCCGCCGGGATGGTACTCGCGCTGCGCGTGCCCCACCAGCTGCGAGCGGTAGAAGTAGACGTCCCGCAGCCGGCCCGCGGCGTAGCGGTCCGCCTCGTCGGCGAAATGAGGAGAGCGCGGATCGCCGCTCTCGCCGCCCGCGGTGACCGCCTTCGCGCGCACGCTGTCGCCGAACTCGACCGCCGCCAGGAAGCTGTTGCCGCTCGACCCGTACCACTTCTTGGTGTTCACGTACGGACGGGCGCTGAAGGAAGCGAGCGATCCCCATATCGCCGAGGTGAACGGCACGGGAATGCTGGGCCGCGCGTCGTCGAAGTGGGAGGCGATGGCGTTGTCGAGCCGCTGGAACCGGTTGATGTCCCCCCACGGCGTCCGCCACGTCCCGAAGTCCGCCGTGAGGCGGGCCGTGGCCGCCGCGAGCGACGCGAGCAGCTGTGCGTCGGTGGCGCGCTCCACGGCATAGGTCATGGCGGACATGTCCGCCCGAAGCGCTTCGTCCGCGACGCGGTGCAGGACGTCCGTGCCCCAGAACACGGCGAGCGACGTCGGCACCGATGTCGCCCCCCAGCGGAAGTCCCACCCCCGTAGCACCGCGATCTGATCGGCGAGGCTCGCCTTGAGCGCGTCCGCGGCCGCCAGGCGGTCGTAGGCCGCGATCAGCGGCGGGAGCATACGCTCGAACGCGGGGAGGTAGGAGTCGAATCCCGCGGCGACGAGCGAGTCGAGCGTCCAGGCGCTCGGGCGCGCGAGCACCCGCAGGGCGTGGTAACCGCGCGCCGTCTCCTCCCTCCCGGTCTCCACGTAGCGGGGGTAGTCCGCCCGCCTCGGGCTGTCGGGGCCGGCGGCCGACCAGGGCCAGTTGTTGGAGTTGTAAACCCACCCCACGGTGGGGTTGACGACGTTCGGCGTCGCGTCGATGGATAGGACGCCGTGATAGTCGGTGGCGGGGTTGCTGCCGTCCACCGGCTCGGTCCAATCGAACGCGGTGTCGCGCCGCGGGATGTAGTTCGAATGGAAATAGGCGATGTTCCCGCGGGCATCGGCGAAGACCGTGTTGTTCGACGAGTTGCTGTGCAGCTCCATGATCTTCCGGAACGCGGCGTAGTCCTGGGCCTTGGTGCGCGTGTAGGACTGGATCAGGGCGTTGACGGGGCTCTGCATCAGGGAGACGCTCACCCAGCGGTCGCCCTGCCGGCGGACGACCGGCCCGTGCGCGGTGTAATAGACGGTGAAGGCTTGTAGGGCCATGCCGCTGTCGGCCCTGAAGGGCACGGTGATCGTGCGGGCACGGACCGGCAGCTCGCGACTGCCGTGGCGGTAGTAGGCCCTGCCGCCCCGCTGCACCACGGCTTCCAGAAACTCGTCGATGTTGTCCACCCCGCTCGAGGTGTGCATCCAGCCGCAGCTCGCGTTGAACCCCTGATACACGAAGAACTGACCCCACGTCACGGCGCCGTAGGCATCGAGGCCCTCGTCGCTCGCCATCTGGAGCTCGGAGCGGAAGTAGAACGACGTGTGCGGGTTGATCCAGAGCAGCGCATGGTGGTCCCGCGTGAGCTTCGGCGCGATGGCGATGCCGTTCGACCCGCCGGGGTCGAGGGGAGCTCCGTCGCCCCTGGTGGGCGCCGCGCCGGCCGGAGCGCCGCCGTAGAACGCGGCGAGGTCCGCGAGGCTCACCTGCTCGATGTCGCCCCCGATGCTCCCCTCGGTGAACGACAGCGCCATCCACGGCTCGAACCGCGTGATGACGCGTGGTTTCACGTCGGGGTGCTTGTAGAGGTAGAAGTTGAGCCCGTCGGCGAAGGCGTCCATGAGCCGCCGCAGCCACGTGGGGCTCGAGCGGTACTGCGCCTTCAGCGAGTCGGGGTCGATGAACAGCCTCTGCCGCAGGTCCTGGTAGAGGACGCTTTCCCCTTCGGCTTCGGCGAGGCGGCCCAACGCCGTCAGGTAGTTGGTTTCGACGCGGTTGAAGTCGTCCTCCGCCTGGGCGTACTCCATCCCGAACACCGCGTCGGCGTCGGTCGGCCCGTAGACGTGCGCGATGCCCCAATCGTCGCGGATGATGGTGACGTTCTGCGCCTCGCGCTCCCAGCGAGCGATGTCACCGCCCTGGGCGGGCGACCGGCTGCACGCGCCAAGGGTGAACGTGAGGAGCGCCGTGACGATTCTCATGAGGGCCCAGTTTTGGAGTCAGGAAATTATATCCCCTACTCCTGAGTCTCCACGCACGTCTTCAACCGGATGGCCGCGGCATCCCACTGCGCGGCGACTCGATCGAGGGAGGCGAGAAAGAGGCCTCACCGCGGAAGTCGCGGTGAGGCTTGATCTTCACCCACCCGGACGGCGGTATTCCGGGGCGCGTCTCGTTCAGGATGTCGTGAAGCCGAAGACCATCCCGTACATGCCGTTCGTCCCCTGCCAGCCGGGCCCCATCTCGTGCCCACCGCCCATCATGCCCCCGCCGCTCATCATCCCCCCGGTCGCCCACTGACCACCCATCATCGCTCCGTACTGGCTCATGTCGATGACGTTGCCGTTCGCGTCCCTCATGCCCCCGCCGATGTGGAGGGTGTACCTCGTAGCGGGCGCGAGCGGAGAGGAGGGCGTGAGCGTGAGCACTGTCCAGTCGCTCGACCACGCGGCGAGGCAGGGAATGATCGGCCCCGTCACATCGCCCTGGTGCAGGGCCGCGTACGTCTGCATCGCCGGCTGCATCGCATGGCCGAAGCGCATCACGATAGGAGCGGCCGTGCTGACGCCGTTGGCCCCACCAGGCGGGGCGACCGAAACGAGAGACGTCTGTAGCGCGGCCGGCCCCGTGACACTGTGACCGCACGCCGTGAGGCCCGCGACGAAGAGGCTGAAGGCGGCGATGCCGCTCGGACGAATGTTCAATGACTCCCCCAGGACGCTCAATGACAATCGGCACGGCAGAGAGCCCGCCGCTGCGTCAGTCTACGGGGAAGATGTGGCCCGGTTGTGAAGCAAGGTTGAAGGGACCTTCAGGTCGCCGGCTGCTGCAGCCTGAGCGGTAGCGGGCAGGGGCACCGCAGCAACGACGCTCGGCCCGCGCCGGGTCGTGGGTGAGAATACGAACAACGCCGCCGCCGTGGCTCCGAGCAGGAACATCGTCGCCCACGTCGCCGGCGCGCCGACGCGATCGAGCAGGAACGCGCCGAGCCACGGGCCGACGAGCAGCGCCAGGGAGAACGTGCCGCTGAACATGCCCATGTACTCGCCGGTGTTTCCGGCCGGGGCCAGCTCGGCGACGTACGCGACGCTCGTCGGGAAGAAGATCATCTCGCCGAACGTCCAGACGATGACGGTGATCACGATTGGCACCGTGGTGGTGGCGGCGCCGAGTGCGCCGAAACCGACGGCGATCAGCGTCGTCGCCAGGCCGATGGTCGTGCGCGCCCTCCAATGCGCCATCGCCATGTTGAGCGGTACTTCGATCGCGACGATGATGAGCGTATTCAGGGCAAACAATCCGCCGTAGAACGACTCCCGGTAGTGGAGGTCGCGCACGACGTAGAGCGCCATCGCGCCCTCGTGCTGAAAGAACACGACGTTGACCAGGAATGCGGTCGCCAAGAACGACAGCAGTGCGCGGTCGCGCCAGACCGGCGAGAGCGCAAAGCGGCTCCGCTGTGTCGGCGGCTCGTGAGGCGGAGGCGGGACGGCGAGCGCGTGGCGGTTTCTCGCGAGCAACACGGTGAGCACGCCCGCCGCCGCGAGCGATGTGGCGCCGTCGACCACGAACAGCAACGGGAAGGACACCACCGCGAGAAACCCGCCGACGGCCGGACCAATGCTCATGCCCAGGTTGATGGCGAGCCGATTGAGGGCGATGGCGGCCTTGCGGCGATCGGGTGGCGTCGAGCCCGTGAGTGCGGCCATCGTCGCCGGGCGCGCCGCTTCGGCGACCACCGCCCAAAGGAAGGTGAGCGCGAGGACAACGGTGAAGGTTCTCGCGAGCGGGACGATGAGGAGAACGATTCCAGTGAGCGCGAGGGATGCGCGCAGCACGGCATACGGTCCGAGGCGATCGGCGAGTCGGCCGGCCATGCGCGAGGTCACGAGGCCGCCCACGCCGTAGGCGCTGAGCGCGAGCCCGGCGACGGACGCGGAGATGCCGAGGTGGCGCGTGAGGTAGAGAATCAGAAACGGCAGGGCCATCATTCCCGCGCGATTGACGAGCGTCGTCGCGGCAATGATCCAGACGTCGGCGGGCAGACCGCGGAGGCCGCGGTACGGATTAGGGATGGCCACGAACCCCTTCGTTCACGGCCGGCCGGGGGGCGGCGGGCAGGGGGCCGCTGGCGCGCTGGGCCAGCTGTCGCAGCGCGGTGATGACCGCGCGCCGCGCCGCCGGTGTGTAGGGCTCGAGCAGTCGCGCGTTATCGCGCACGATGGCTCGACGGAGGCGTCCGTAGCGGCGTTTCCCTTCCGCCGAGGCGACGATCTGCTTGGCCCGCCGGTCACGCTCAGAGCGCGACCAACGGACGAGGCCGTGCCTCGTCATCCCCGAGATGACCCGGCTCATGGTGCTCTTGTCGAGCCGCAGGCCCTGAGCGAGTCCGGTAAGGGTTTCGCCGCCCGAGGAGAGCAGGAGGTCGAGGGTGTACGCCTGGACAACGCTGAGCCCGAAGCGCAGCGTCTGATCCCGGTCCCGGAACTGATAGATGCGAATGAACGCCGTCGCGGCCTCATACAGTGCCGCGGCGTCCCGCTGCAGTAATGACGGCCGAAGTCTTGCACCCATCTGCGCGACGCTCCCGGACGTGCCGAGGAATGTAGTTGGTATTGACAACTAAACAAGTGAGGCCCTACAATTGGCGCCGGATCGTGTCCATCCCCTCGCGGCGAGGAACCATGAATTATCGTTGGCTGGCAATCGTTGGCACAGCGTTTCCCACGCTCCTCGCCGCTCAGACGGGGCGGGGTCCGTACGCGCGCATCGCGGTGCTGCGTCCCCATGACGGACACACGGTCGAGTTCGAAGCCGGGTACATCCGACACCTGGAGTGGCACCGGGAGGCCCGGGACCCCTGGGTCTGGTATGGGTGGAGCGTCTGGGCCGGTGAACGACAGCGGTGGTTCGTGTATGCGACGTTCGGGCACTCGGCCGCCAGCTTGGACAGTGCCGTGGCGCCCGCGGAGGACGAGCGGGACAACGTTCTCAACGTCGCGCCCCACGTCGAGTATGTGGAGCATGCGCTCTACGAATACCTGCCGGGCCTCTCGCGTGGCACGGGAGAGCCGCGGCCGACCGCCCGGCTCGAGCTCACGACCGTGGACCTCGTGCCCGGGGCGGCAAAGGCGTTCGAGCAGGCCTTGGGTGCGGGCCGATCAAGACCGCTGGGTGAGACACTGTGGTATCGAATGGTGGCCGGTGGAGCCGCGCCGCGCTACGTCCGACTGCGTCCGCGACCCAGCCTGTCCGCGGTTCTCGATGAACGCAGTGAACAGGCGCTCCCCGACGCGGTCAACCACTTGATCGCGAAGACGACGGTCGAACTGTTGACGCTGCGACCAACGATGAGCCTCGGCCTCGGATCGCCGGTCCTTCGCTAGGCGATTGACCCCTGCGCGAGTCGCGCGATCGCCTGGCGCTCGGCGCGCCGCTTCAGCCCCGCGAACTGGCGCGTCTGCATCATCCAGGTGGAGGGCTCGATAAGGAAGAAATTCACGATGCCCTGCAGCCACTTCGGCCGGAACGCCCAGTAGCCGCTCACCACCAGTCTGGTCCGCTCGCCCGAGAGCGGCTCCAGCAGGAAGGCCCACAGCGAATCGCTGTAGCAGCGCGGGCGTGTCTGCTTGGGGTCGAACGGCCGCCCGCGCACGTCCACCGACATGCGCAAGCCGAGGAAGCGCTCCGGCTCGAGGGCGGCGACCTCCCACCACACGCTGCCGTCCGGGACGGACGGCATGTGGTGGCCGACCGAGATGTCCTGCCACTCGGGGTGGATCTGGTCGGCGCTGCGCCGGCCCAATGGCCGCCAGTAGTCCCACGTGTACCAGACGGCGCGATCCACCCCCATCTGTACCAGCCACGGCCAGACGGCAGACGGTGGGGCGTCGATCGTGACCGCCATCGTCGTGCCCCGCTTGCCGTCTGGAATGATGTCGGCGCCCGGGTAGGGCCGCTTCACCTCGTCGTCCGTGGCGCCCCAGCGCACGAGCCTCGCGCGCACGCCGACCACGTACGCGACGAGGCCGAACGCGACGATGAGCGCGGCGGTGATCATGCCGCGGCTCCCACGAGCGAGCCTTTGGCGGCGGGGGCCACGATTTCCTTCCTGCGCAGCAGCGCGAGCGCAAGCACGATGTCCCAAAGGATCACCACGCCGATCTGAATGCGCTCCCACACGCCGATCAGAGGCGTCGGGAGGTTCGCCGAGAGCTTGGGTGCATCCAACCCGGTCAACACGCCGAACGCGAACAGAATCACGAGCGTCGTGATCGAGTAGAGCCGGAACCGCGTGCCGAGCGCCGCCCCCGCGAACGCGATCGCCGCCAGCATGAAGGCGACCCACGCGGCGGACCACACGATGTGTAAGGTATCGCTCAGTGTTCCCCCGCCCGCGGCGACCACCTCCCGCTGGTGCATCGGCGGCCAGAAGAGTCCGATGATCGAGTAGACGAGTACCAGCGCCCCCGCGACGCGCAGGGGCCGGTTCCCGCGACCGGAGGCCCAGACACCCCATCCAAACGCGATCATGAGCACGCCGTATGCGATGCCGAGCGGCACCCACAATGACCGCGTCGGGGCGTCGATCGCCGACAGCTCGCTGATCACCTGCGACGTGAAGCTGTAACCCTGCCACTGCAGGGGGATGAAGACGTTCATGGCGACGTAGAGCAGTGACGCGAGGATGCCGCAGACGAGCAGGAAGTTCACAGTCGAGCTGCGTGGCGGTGTGATCGCGATGCTGGGCTGGGGCATGGGTCCTCCTGGTGGCACCAGGAGAAGGATGGCGGGGCCGGGGTGAGGCGACTCTGAGGCACGCGTGAAGAGACGCAGGCCGACCGGGACTGTGTCGTCCTGCGGCGCCGTGCCTCGCCTTCGCGCGCGATCGTGGCGCTCCACGGAGGGCGGTGCGGTCACGGCCTCCGCCAGGTGTTGTTCGTTGTGTCGGCGTCCACCCAGATGCCGCCGTCTGCGCTGACCGAGCGCACGACTTTGCCGGTGCGGACGACCACGCTCGTCCGCCGACCGTCGCGCTGCCACACGGCGGCCGTCTGGCGCAGACGGCGGCTGGCGCCGTCCGCGAACGTCACCACCAGATCGAACGGCGCGTCCAGGCCGCCGACGTTCTCCACGGCGACCGCGTAGCCGCGGGAGGTGCGCGTCACGCTCCGCACCGCGAGGTCGATATACCCGCCGCCGAAGTACCAGTTGGTCCAGAACCAGTCGAGCGGGCGTCGCGCCGCGTCGCTGAACGTGTAGAAGAAGTCCCAGGGCGTGGGATGCCTGCCGTTCCAGCGCTGCATGTAGGCGTGCAGGCACTTCCGGAACACGTCGTCGCCCAGCATGTCCTTGAGCGCCAGGTAGCCGAGCGCGGGCTTGCCGTAGGCGTTGATGCCGTAGGCGGGGCCGGTCAGGGCGTCGGCGGGGGTGATGACCGGCAGGTCCTGGAGCGGGGACGTGCTGTGCGCCCAGCCGTTGACGCGGAAGCGCTGGAACAGCGCGGTCGCCGAGTCGACGCCCATGTCGAGGCGGTTGATCAGGTACTCGAACGCCGTAGCCCAGCCTTCGTCCATGAACGCGTAGCGCGTCTCGTTGATGCCCATGTAGAAGGGCATGTAGGTGTGGGCGATCTCGTGCGCGGCCACGAACTGCGCGAAGGCCGGGTTGGCATAGGAGTCGTCGTTCGCCATCATCGGGTATTCCATTCCGGCGCCGCCCTGGAATTCCGTGGTCTTCTCGTAGGGGTACGGCACGCCGGGCCATTGGTGCGACAGGAAGTCGAGGGCGTGCCGTCCGAACCGCACCATCTGGTGAAAATCCGCGGCGGTGTCGTTGTACGCCGCCTGCACGCTCGCCCGCCGCCCGGCCGCGTCGTCCACCACGACGCTCGCCGCGTCCCAGTCGTAGTGGTCGCTCAGCCCGAAGGCCACGTCGGGCACGTTGCCCGCCGTGAAATGCCAGCCGTTCACCGCGTCCGCCGCCGTCACCTGGCCCGCGTGGAGCTCGGCGCCCGTGGCCACGTGGATCGTCGTGTCCGAGGCGAACGATGCCTGGTAGCGCGCGAGCGGCCCGGGTTGCAGTAGCAGCGCCGCGTTGGTGAGCGTCCCGGTGCCCCAGACGACGAAGTTCGCGGGGGCCTTCACCGTCACGTCGTAGTCGTTGAAGTCGCTGTAGAACTCGTGGCCGGCGTGGTCCATCCGGTCCCAGCCGTTGTAGTCGTCGTACACGGCCACGCGCGGATAGAAGTAGGCGACGTAGCACGTCGTGGAGTCGATCATGCCTTCGCGGCCGGCCCGCTTCGAAAGGTCGTAGTACCAGTCGAAGGCGAGCTCGACCGACTGGTGCGGCACGAGCCCGGCCGGCAGCGGCACCGGCTGCCAGGTGAAGAAGCTCGGATCGTCGTCCCACGGCTGTGCCTGTCCGTTCACGGCGAACGACGTGATGTGGACGCCCGAGGTGAGAGACTCCTCCGACGTGCCGTTGCCGCGCGGCGCGCCGGGCCGGTGGAAGTTGGGGAACAGGCGGATGACGAGCGAGGCGAGGGTGTCGGGACTGTTGTTCGTGTACGTGATGCGCTCGGTGCCGGAGACGCGGCGGTCGGGCGGCGCGATCGAGATCGTGATCTCGTAGCGCGCGTGATTCTGCCAGAGCTTCGCTCCCGGGTTGCCGTCGCGCGACCGCGTGCCGGCGGCGTAGGCCGCCTTGACGGCGCGGGGCATGGGAAGCGATTGAGCGGCGAGAGCCGCCGGGGCGAGAGCGAGGAGCATCGCTCGCGTGTGCATGGCGTGTTCCTATCGTCGCGGCTTACGACGCTTGATGCGGAAGCGCGGCGGAGCGTTGCGGGAGTACGCGACGCCGAACGGCCTCGATGTCGTCGAGCGGCCGCACCTCCAGGCATCCCGTGTGGATCCAGGGGAACTGCTCGGCGATGCGCACCGCCTCGTCGATGTCGTCCGCCTCGATCAGGTTGAAGCCCGCGAGCACCTCTTTCGTCTCGGCGAACGGCCCGTCGAGGACGATGCGGCGGCCGTTGCGGGCGCGCACCGACCGGGCGGCGGCCGGGAGCCCGAGCATCTGCGAGTCGAACAGCTTGCCCTGCTGGCGCAGGTCGTCGGCGTGGGCGAGGCAATGGCGCATCCGTTCGTCGAACTCTCCCGGCGGCAGCGCGCCGAGCTGCTTGGGGTCGATGTAGACCAAGAGGGCGAATTTCATGTCGGAAATGTAAGCGACGGTCAATGGGCCGCCTCACCCCGTCGGGAGCTCGGCGCGGAGCCGAGCAGCCATAGCCGCCACCCACCCGAACGCCGCCGCCCCCGACAGCGCCACGATCACGCCCGCCCAGCTCTGAAACGCTAGCACCGCCGCGTGAGGGCCTGCACGATCGCCACGCCGAAGAACACCGGACCCGCCAGGATGCCGCAGCTCAACAGCTGCCGCGTCTTCATGGTCTGCCTCCCGATTGTCCATCTGTGTATGTTGGCGTCGAACGAGGCGAGGGGAAATCGACAAAAGGAGAACTCCCGATGCAAGAACGCAAATTGGGAACAAGCGGCCTGGACGTGTCCGCCCTCGGGCTCGGCTGCATGGGAATGAG
>JAEHDT010000163.1 GCA_016880225.1 Gemmatimonadota bacterium
CTCGCGCGCCGCCGCCCCGGAGACCCACTGCGAGCTCCCCGCGGCGTCGGCGATGCGGCCGTCGATCGAGGTTGCGAGCTTGAGCGCCACGAACGGCCGTTCCCGCTGCTCGCGCGCGAACAGGAACGGCGCGTTCAGCGCGGCTGCCGCCTCGGCCAGGAGCCCGACCGACACGACCACGCCCCGACCGCGCAGCACGCCCGCGCCTCCTCCCGCCTCCGGATCCGGGTCCGCGATCGCGGCCGCGACCCGGGCCACCCCCGCCGCCGCGATCGCGTCGGTGCACGGCGGCGTCTTGCCGTGGTGCCGGCACGGCTCGAGGTTCAGGACCAGCGTCGCACCGCGCGCGCGGTCGCCGGCGGCCCGCAGGGCCGCCACCTCAGCGTGGGGCCCGCCGTACTCAGCGTGATAGCCTTCCCCCACGACGGCCTCCCCGGCGAGCACCACAGCGCCCACGAGGGGGTTGGGAGCGACGCGCCCCCAACCCCGGCGTGCGAGGTCGAGGGCGCGTTCCATGGCCGCTCGCTCCGCGGGCGGTGAGGCCGCCCGTTCGGCCGCGTTGTCAGAATCCGAAGCGAATGCCGATGCCTCCGAAGACATGTCCCGCCTTGGGATCGAAGTCGGAGAAGTTGGTGGTGAGATGCTGGTCCTTCCCCGTCTGATACCCAAGCTCGGCCACCAGCTTCACGGCGGCAAGGCTCAGCCCCCCGTTCAGAAACACCACCTGGCGGGTGTTGGCGAGATCGACGGTGACCGTCCGCGTGGTCGTGGGCGTGTCGTTGAAGCGGATATGAGCAGTGGACGTGTAGTGGTCGACCCCGAGCCCCGCGGCGAGGTCCACCAGCGCGAGGCGCCACCCGGCCTCGATACGGTAGTTGTCCGCCTTCAAGTCCGTGTCGAACTCGAACTCGTTGCCGCTCGCCAGCTGGCCGTACTGGAGGCGCGGGACCGAGCGGCGCATATAGCTCACCGAGACGGACGGCACCGGGAACCCGCCCTTCAGCGCCCCCACACGCAGGCCGTAGCCCAGGCCGAGGGCGACGCTGCCGATGTGGGCGGCTCCCGAATCCACGGAGAGGTTTGACACGACGCCCGTCGGCAGCAGGACGGCGGAACCGAGCGCGTCTATCGAGAACAGCCCGAGGGACGTGCCGCGGTACAGCCCGACGGCGCCCTCGACCACGGGTGCGGGCACCGCGCCGTTGAAGCTCGACGGCACCGAGGGCTGGCTGGCGCTGTCGGGGTTGGGCAACGCGGCCTTCAGCAGGTTGACCCGTGCCGTCACGGAGACGTGCCCCAGGCCGCCGAGCGATCCCGCCGTGCCGAGCACGGGGTTGCCTCCCGACACGAGCATGCCGGCGAGCGGATGAAACGCCCGGACGGCGTCCACGGCGGTGTTGCACGCCGCGGTGGCGTTGGGATCGAGCACGTTGCACTGCGGCTCCTGCGCTGCCAGGCGAGCCGCAGTGACGATCATTGCGAGTATCATCACCATCCGTTCCATGCCGACCTCCTATCGTTCGACGAACCTCACGCCCCGCGTCCCCGCCCGCACTTCGCCGATGATCCAGGCGTCCACGCCGGCGCGCTTGGCCGCCGCCATCGCCGCTTCGGTGTCGTCGCGCGCGGCGACGGCGATCATGCCGATGCCCAGATTGAACACGCGCCGCATCTCGCCGAGCGACACGTCGCCCGCGCGCATCAGCACGCGGAACACGGTCGGCCACGGCCAGGCGCGGGCTTCCACCACCGCCTCGCATTCCGCGGGCAGCACGCGCACGAGGTTGCCGGGAATGCCCCCCCCCGTGATGTGGGCGAGGGCATGGAGGCGCGAGAGCACCGGGTTCACGGCCGCCGCGTAGCTCGTATGCACGTCCAGCAACACCTGGGCCACGGTGCGCCCCGTGTCCGGGAACGGCTGGTCCACGTCGAGCCCCAGGCGCTCGAACACGATGCGGCGTGCCAGGGTGTACCCGTTGGTGTGTAGTCCGTTCGACGCGTAGCCGAGCAACACGTCGCCCAGCCGCACGCGATCGCCGTGCAGCGCGGCCTTCTCCTCCACCACGCCCACGATAGTGCCCGCGAGGTCGTACTGCCCGGGCTGGTACAGATCGGGGAGCTGCGCCGTCTCGCCGCCCGCGAGGGTCATGTCGTGGGCGCGGCAGCCCCGCGTCACGCCGGTCACGATGGCGGCGGCGGTGTCGGGGTCGAGCTCCGCCGTCGCCAGGTAGTCGAGGAATGCCAGGGGGCGGGCGCCGTGCACCAGGATGTCGTTGACGCAGTGGTTCACGAGATCCTCGCCCACGGTGTCGTGGATCCCGGCGCGCGCGGCGACCAGCACCTTGGTGCCGACGCCGTCGGTCGAGAGGACCAGCACCGGCCGCTCGTAGCCGGGCGGCACGCGCACCATGCCGCCGAACGCACCGATCTCGCCGAGCGCGAGCGGGGTGCGCGTGGTCCGCGCCAGCGCGGCGATACGGCGCTTCGCTTCATCGGCCGCGTCGAGACGCACGCCGGCGGCGGCGTAGCGCTCGGTCATGGATTCCGTGCCTCGTCCACCTCGAAGTGGACCAGTTCCTTGAAGGCGCGCACCCGGGCGCGCACGTCGGCGACGCCGACCTGCTCGAGCCCCTGCACGCCGAACGCCTCCACCGCGAACGAGCCCATCGCGGCGCCGTACACCATGGCACGCCGGAGGTTCGGCGGGGTGAGGTCGTCGGTCGACGCGAGGTATGCCATGAAGCCACCCGCGAACGCGTCCCCCGCTCCGGTGGGATCGAACACTTCCTGGAGCGGATAGGCGGGGACCTTGAACGTGGTGTCGTGGTTCACGAGCAGGGCCCCGTGCTCGCCCTGCTTGATCACGGCCATCTTGGGCCCGCGCTCGAGCACCCAGCGCGCCGCCCGGTAGATGTTCCAGTCGCCCGAGAGCTCGCGGGCTTCGGAGTCGTTGACCATCAGGATATCGATGTGGCGCAGCAGCTCGAGCAGGAGATCGCGCTTCGAGTGGATCCAGTAGTTCATGGTGTCGCAGGCGACCAGTGCGGGGTGCGTCACCTGGTCGAGCACGCCCAGCTGCAGCTCGGGATCGATGTTCCCGAGAAACGCGTAGCGCGCGTGGCGGAACGGTTCCGGCAGCTTGGGACGGAACTGGGCGAACACGCCGAGCCGGGTCTCGAGCGTCTCGCGGCTGGAGAGGTCGTAGGAGTAGCGTGCCTTCCAGCGGAACGACTCGCCCGCGGCCTGCTCCACGCCGGAGAGATCCACGCCGCGCGCCTCCAGGGACTTGAGGGCGCCGAGCGGATAATCGGAGCCCACGACGCCGACGACCTGCACCGGGTACAGGATCGCGCCCGCCGCCGCGAAGAAGACGGCGGAGCCGCCGGGGGCGTCGGCCGTCTCGCCGAACGGCGTGTACACGGAATCCAGCGCGATCGAGCCGACGACGAGGAGGCTCACGTCACATCCGATCCGGGGCGCCGATCCCCAGGAGGTGGAGACCGTTGGCGAGCACCTGGCGCACGGCGGCGGCGAGCACCAGCCGCGCCGCCTCCTCCGGCTCGCCCAGGACGCGGAACTTGTGATACCAGGCGTGCGCGATCCGGGCCAGGTTCTCGAGATAGCCGGTGATGCGATGCGGCTCGAGCGCGGCGGCCGCGCCGGCGACGAGATCCGGGAAATCGGCGAGCTCCTTCAGCAAGGCGAGCTCTTCCGGCTGGTCCAGCGCCCCCAGATCCACGCCTTCCGGGGACACAGCGCTGGGTTCGCGCCCGGCGACCCGGAAGATGCCGCTCATGCGCGCGTGCGCCATCTGGACGTAGAAAACGGGGTTCTCCTCGGTCTGGCTCTTCGCCAAGTCGACGTCGAACACGAACTGCGAGTCCCCTCGGCGCATCAGGAAAAAATAGCGGGCGGCGTCCACGCCCGTCTCCTGATACAGATCGCGCAGCGTGACGAACTCGCCCGTGCGTTTGGAGAAGCGCACCTCTTCCCCGCCCCGCATCACCCGCACCAGCTGCACGATCTCGGCGTGGAAGAAGTCCGCGGGATAGCCCAACGCCTGCATGGCCGCGCGCATGCGCGCCACGTAGCCGTGATGGTCGGCGCCCCACACGTCGATGGCACGCGTGAACCCGCGCTCGTGCTTGTGGCGGTGGTAGGCGATGTCGGGCAGCAGGTACGTGAACGTGCCGTCCGACTTGCGGAGCACGCGATCCTTGTCGTCGCCGAACGCCGTCGTGCGGAGCCACAGTGCGCCGTCCTGCTCGTACGTGCAGCCGCGGGCCGCTAGGTCCGCGAGCGTCTGCTCGATGAGCATGTCCCGGTACAGCTGCGATTCGGAGAACGTCACGTCGAACCGGACGCCGAACTCCCGCAGGTCCTCGTCCTGCTCCCGGCGTTGCGACTCGACCCCGATCGCGCGGCAGCGACGCACGCCTTCCTCCTCGGCCAGGTCCGCGAAGCGCCGCCCCTCCCGCTCGAGGACCGTGTGCGCCAGCTCGACCAAATAGTCCCCCTGATAGCCGCCCTCCGGAATGTCGGCGCGTCGCCCCACCGCTTGCTGCACCCGCGCCCACAGCGAGCGGGCCAGCTTGTCGACCTGCACGCCCGCGTCGTTCACGTAGAACTCGCGCTCCACGGCGTGCCCGGTCCATTCGAGCAACGACGCGATGGCGTCGCCCAACGCGGCACCGCGCCCATGGCCCACGTGCAGCGGACCCGTCGGGTTGGCCGACACGAACTCGACGTTCACCCGCGTCCCCCGGCCCCGATCGCCCTTGCCGTACCCATCGCCGGCGGCGAGCACCGACTCCAACACACTCGCCAGCTGGGCTTCCGCCAGGACGAAGTTGATAAAGCCGGGACCGGCGATCTCCACTTTTCGGACCAGCCCCTGCGGAAGCTGGAGCGTCGCGACCAGCCGCTCGGCGACGGCTCGGGGCTTCTGCTTCAGAGACTTGGCGAGCGTGAGCGCGAGGTTCGTCGCCACGTCGCCGTGGGCGGGATCGCGCGGCCGCTCGAGCTCGACGGCGCACGCGGGCGCGCCCAGCCGCGCCGCGGCATCCGCCAGCGCCGCACGGATCACCTCGAGCGCCTTCACTTGTCGCCGGAGTCTTTTTTCTTCGTGCTGCGATCGGCGGGCTTCGTTTCGGCGGCGGGCTTCGACTCGGCCGCGGGCTTCGCCTCGTCCTTACGATCCGAGCGCTTCTCGCCCGCCCGCTTGTAGTCGGTGATGTAGAAGCCGGAGCCCTTGAAGACCAGCCCGGCGCCGCCCGATATCTGGCGCGCCGCGAGCTTGCCGCAGGTGGGACACTTCACGCGCCGACCGCCGGTCATCGTCGGAGAGAATTTCTCGAAGGTATGCCCGGCCGGGCAAAGGTACTCGTAGGTGGGCATCGCACAACAACTTAGCCACGCGATCCGAGTGGGTCAATGCGCCCGCGAGAGCACCAGCCATGCCGCGAGCGTCGCTGCCTTCTCGTCGGCGCGCCACGGGCCGGCCAGCGCCGCGCCCAGCCGCGTCACCGTCCGCCGCAGCGCATTGGGCCGCCGCCGCAGGCGGGTCCCCGCGGCGTCGTACAATGAGCGCTCGACGAGCGTCGCGCAGGGCACCCGAGCGGCCCGTGCTGCGCGCTCCAGCACCCGCCGGAACAACCGCCCCTCGAGCGCGTGTGCCCGGATGTGATCGTTCGCGATCGTCGCCGGATCGATCACGCTCCCCACCACCAGGGCGATGGCGCGCACTGCATGCCCCTGCCGGCGATACTCGCGGAGCAGTGCGGCGAGCGAGCGCCGGGAGATACGCTCGACCAGCGCGCAGAGGGAACGCTCCAACTTCACGGCGTCGCGCGGCGGGGCACTCCGCACCGCATGGTACGGCTGACGGGAGTTAGGGACGCGGGCGTCGCTCAGGTCAATCACCCGCCGGTCGACGACGCGCGGCGAGCGCGCCGGTCCGACCACGAGCACCGCCGTCGCCCAGCCGGACTTGACGCGGCAGCCGAGGGCGGCGCGCTCTAGAACTCGCGCTTCTTCATCTCCGAGAAGAAGTCGCGCAGCTCCACGTCTTCCTCGCGCTCGGGCTGTAAAGTGTCGTCGTACTGGCGCCGGCGATTGGGTTTCGCCTTCGCGGCCTTGGCGGCGTTCTTCTTCGCCAACGCGGCGAGCTTGCGCTCTTCACCTTTGGCCATGCCTGCAGCTCCTGTCAGAAGAGGGGCACGCATAAGCTGTGCGCAAGACGGCGTCCGCCGCAATGGGGCGGGGGATCAGCGCCATTCCCGCACCACGCGCGCCGTTCGGATGTAGTCGAGCGCCGGGAAGGCCCGGGTGAGGTAGGCGTTGCCCTGGCGCCGGATCGCGTCCTGCGACGGTGCCTCGCCGTACTTCCCGTTCAGCGCTCCCGCGATCACCCACCCTTCGACCACCCGGCCGATCGGGGCGAAGCCGAGCGCGTCGAGTCGCGCGTTGTCCGCCAGATTGAAGAACAGCTGCGTCGTGCGGGTGTTCGGCCCGGCGCTCGCGAAGGTGACGGTCCCGCGGGTATTCGACCGGCGCACCGGGTCATCCGGGATCGTCCGCGCAGCCCACGTCTTACCGACCTGAGGATCGCCGGGGAGCCCAAACTGCGCGACGAACCCAGGGATCACCCGGAAGAACCGTGCGCCGTCGTAGAAGCGGGCACGGACCAGCTCGTACACCCGGTCGCTGCCGCGCGGCGCCCAGTCGCGGTGCACGGCGACGACGATCCGCCCGCGGTTGGTCGCGAGCGCCACGAGGAAGCTGTCGGGTGGCGCGGCTTGCCCGGCCTGTGCGGCGCCCCGCAGCGCGACGGCGAGCGCCGCCAGCGCCGCCAGCGCCGCGCCAACCAGCAGGCCTCTCACCGCGTCACGGGGCCGGGGCCGATGGCGGCCGACGGGTCGAGATGCCGAACGGCAGGTAGCTCGGGCACCACCCGACGAGGCTCGTGAGGAAAAACGCGAGGGCGACGATCCCGAGCACGATGGCCACGGTGCCGCTGATGCGTCCCGTGAAGTAGAGTGCCGCGATCGCGAGCGCGATGAGAATGCGTATGACCCGGTCGACGGTGCCCATGTTCTTCGTCATCGGACCCTCCTATATGGCGTTCGAGTGCGTGCGGCGGCGCCGATCCAGATGAAGCGTGCCAGCTCGTACATGCACTGGATCTCGAGCAGTAGTCTGGAAGGCGGTCGCAGCGCGGCTCGCGATCACCGATCAGCGCGCCGCGCCGGCCAGGTCCCCAACTTGGGCGGCGAGGGTCCGCACCTTGGCCGGGTCGGCGGCCCGCTGCGCGTCGCCCTGGAGATCCGCCGCCAGCTGCCGCAGAACCCCGCGCCGCGCATCCCCCTGCTGCTGCTCCGCCCGGACCAGCATGCTCATGATCGCGCCGCACCGCTCACGCGGCAACCCGCTATCGCGCGCGAGTTGGTCGACGTAGGACTTGGCCACCACAAAGCTCGGCGGCCAGACCAGCTTCGGCTGATCCTGGACGTTCAAGTAGTCGAAGTGCACCAGCTTCGCCGCGTCGATCTCGTTCTGCGTGAGCGATCCGCTCGGCACAAGCTCGAGCACGTCGAGCCCGCGGCCGATCTCAGAGCTGACGATGTAACCGTTGTACCAGTACGCGGACCACGAGCCCGCGCCCACGAGCTTGGTCGAGTCCATCGGGCCGCGGTCGAAGTAGGCGATCTCCTTGGGGTGCGCCGGGTCGGTCCAGTCGAACACCGAGATGCCGCCCTGATACCATCCCTGGACCATGATGTCGCGCCCGGGCACCGGAATCAGCGAGCCGTTGTGGGCCACGCAGTTCTCGAACGCCGTCTGCGGCGCCGGCAGCTTGTAGTAGCCGCGGAACGTCATCGCGTCGCGCTCGAGCGTGAAGATCGCGTCGGCTCCCCACTCCGGCCGGTCGGTGGCGCGGCACTTGGGCTGCAGGCCTCCGCCCCACTCGTCGGTGAACAGCACCTTGGTGCCGTCGTTGTTGAAGGTCGCCGAGTGCCAGTAGGCGAAGTTCGAATCGGCGGCCGCGGCGAGCCGCCGTGGATTGGCGGGGTCGCGAATGTCCAGCACGAGGCCGTACCCCGCGCACGCGCCGCCCGCGAGGCCGAGCGCCGGATACACGGTGATGTCGTGGCACTGGACGGGGCCCGGCCGCGGGCCGTTTCCGGGAGCGGGCGGGTTGACGATCTTGTCCACGATCCCCTGCACATTGGTGCGCAGCGTCGCGCTGTCGGCGCTCGTCGGCGCGCCAGAGCCGCCGCGCGCTTTGACGATGCTGTCGAGCTGCGCGGCGACGAAGCGCGGCGGCAACACCCGCTCCAGGCCGAAGATCGTGGCGGTGAACCCGCCCGTGGCGCGCGCCTCCGCGGCCGCCTTGGCCGCCGCCGCGATGTCCTCCGGCGCCTCGGCGTGCGAGGCCGGCTCCGCCAGGTCCGCGAGAATCGCCGGCTTGTTCACCACCCGCGCCCGCTCGGGATGCGCCAGCGGCACCTGGATGACCTCGATCCGGAACAGCTCGCTGTTCGGGTCCTTGTCCGGCATCAGCGCCGAGCATCCCGCCAGCTCGTTGGGCGAGCGGACCGGGGCCGAGCCCGACACGTAGATGTAAACATTCGACGTGTCGTTCGGGGCGGTCACTACGGTGTGCGTGTGCGACCCACGGCAGGTCTGCACGCTCGTGATCGGCTTGGGATGCGCGATGTCCGCGATGTCGAAGATGCGGATGCCGCGCATCCGGTCCTTGCTGACCGAATCCTGCACGCCCTGGGTCCCGCAGTCGAGCCGGCCGTTGAAGTCCTCGCCGGACGTGAACAGGAGGTTGCGGTACACGGAGACGTCGTTCTGGGCGTCGGGGCAGACGTAGGTCGTCACCAGCGTGGGATGCGTCGGCTGCGAAATGTCCCACACCTGGAGACCGTGGAAATTGCCCTGGATCACGTAGTGCCCGGTGAAGGCGATGTCAGAGTTGAGAAACCCGAAGTCCCCCGGATCGCTCGGATTGGTGAACTGCGCCGGCTTCGGCGCCGCAGCCACGAGCCGGAGGTTCCACGCCGCCTCGGCGGCGTTCATCCACCCCGCCCGGAGCCCCACCCGCCGGTCGGCACTCGGGGCGGTGACGGGCACGTTCGACTTGGCGGCGGTGGCACAGGCGGCGAGGGCTACGAGACCGACCGCGAACACAGACGTGGATCTCACTGGGGACTCCGTTGAGGGGTTGAGGACAGTGCGTCCAGCATGCGGGTCATCCGGTTGATCTCGGTGAGCTGGTCGGCGGACACATCGGAGGCGAACTGGAACAGGAGGCCGTCCCGGGCGGCGCCGGGCGCATCGAGCAGCTCCCGCACCATGGCGAGTGCGCCGCGGTGGTGCTGGATCATGAACGTGAGGAACAGCCGGTCGAACTCGGCGCCGCGCGCGCCGTCGAGCTGCGCCAACTGCTCGGGGGTCAGCATGCCCGGCATCAGCATGGGGTGGTCCATGCCGGGCATCAGGTAGCCGCGGGGGTCCGGCTCGGGCGCCGGCTCGTGACGCTCCCGCAGCCAGCGTTGCATGGACGCGATCTCGTCGCGCTGGCCCACGACGATGCGCTCGCACAGCGCCTGGACGGCGGCGCCGGCGCCGTGCGAGGGCGCCCAGCCGGCCATCAGCACGGCCTGCGCGTGGTGGGCGATCATGCCCGACATGAAGTGCACATCCGCGGCCGTGGGGACCTGCTGCGCCGCGCCAGAGCACGGTGCCGTTGTGGCGAGCACCAGCAATAGCCGCTTCATCCGGCTCCAGTCACGAAACAGCCTCCCGAACGTCCGCGCCACGGGCGCGTAAGCTGCAGGCGTGGTGCCGGGCGGCGCAAGCCATGCTCGTCAGGCAGCTGGGCCCTTCTGCGGAGCCGGCAGCCACCGCCCGACCCTTCCACAGTACGCGTCGTACGCACTCCCGAACTGGCGCCGCAGCGTCGGCTCCTCCACGAGCAGCACAAACAAATGAAACAGCAGCGCCATGGCGATCCCATACGCGAGCACGCTCCACGAGCCGGACAGTGCGGCCCAACCCCCCACGACCAGGAGCACGCCGAGATACATCGGATTGCGCACGTAGCGATACAGGCCGCGAACCACCAGGTCCTTCGGCGGATCGATGGGTGCGGGCGTCCCCCGCCCCGCGGTGGCGAAGTCCCAGAG
>JAEHDT010000164.1 GCA_016880225.1 Gemmatimonadota bacterium
GAACAGGGAGCTCACGAGACCGATGACCAGCATGAAATTGCGAATGAAGGTCATGTCCCAGCGGTGCGGTCGCTCGATGTAATCGTCGTCGACGCTGTCCATAGGGATGGGGATCTCGGAGACGTCGTAGAGAAAGTTGTTCAGCAGCACCTGGGGAGGAAGCATCGGCAGGACGGGCAGGAGCAGCGAGGCCCCGGCCATACTGAACATGTTGCCGAAGTTCGAGCTCGTGCCCATCAGGATGTATTTCATGATGTTGCCGAAGGTGCGCCGGCCCTCGATGACGCCGTCGTGCAACACGCCCAGGTCGCGCTCGAGCAGGATCAGGTCCGCGGCCGCCTTCGCGACGTCCACGCCGCTGTCCACCGAGATCCCGACATCGGCGGAGTGCAGGGCGGGCGCGTCGTTAATGCCGTCGCCCAGGTACCCGACCACGTGGCCACGCCGCTTGAGCGCCAAGATGACGCGGGTCTTCTGCGGCGGCGTCATGCGGCAGAATAGGGTCACCCCCGCGACCCGGGCCTCGAGGGCCTGGTCGCCGAGGCGCTGGACATCGGCGCCCGTCAGCGCCGCGCTCACCGGGAGGCCCAATTCCCCGCAGACATGCCGCGTAACGGTCTCGGTGTCCCCCGTCAGTACTTTGACGGCCACGCCGCGCGCCGCGAGCGCCCGAAGGGCGAGGGCGGCGCTCGCTTTGGGGGGATCCTCGAATGCGGCGAATCCTGCGAAGACCAACTCGGCCTCGTCGGCGGCCACGGTGCGGATGGCGCTGGGCGGCATGGGCTTCCATGCGACCCCGAGCACGCGGAACCCTTGACGGCTCAAGGCTTCGGACCGAGCCACCATGGCGCCGAGGGCCGCGTCGTCGAGCGGCTCCAGATCCTGCGGGCCCGCGCGCTCGTACCGGCTGCAACGCTGCAACAGCTCTTCACACGCGCCCTTCACGACGAGCAACCGTTGGCCGGGGGCGCGCGTCGCCAGCACCGAGACTCGGCGCCGCTCGAAGTCGAACGGCAGTTCGTCGACCTTGCGCCATTCCCGCACGTCCAGCTCACCGTGGCGGAGGATGGCCTCGTCGAGCGGGCTCCTGAGCCCTGTCTGGAAGACGCTGTTCAGGTACGCGAGCTCGAGCACCCGGGCGCTGTCGCGGCCCAGGGGATCCACGTGCCGCTCGAGGCGGATATGTGCTTCGGTGAGCGTGCCAGTCTTGTCGGTGCAGAGGACGTTCATGCTCCCGAGGTCGTGAATCGCGGCGAGGCGCTTCACTACGACCTTCTTCGCGGCCATGCGCAGAGCGCCGCGCGACAGCGTCACCGAGACGATCATCGGCAGGAGCTCCGGCGTGAGGCCCACGGCGAGCGCGACGGCGAACAGGAACGACTCGAGCCACGGTCGGTGGCGCGCGGTGTTCACGAGGATGACGAACAGGACCATGAGCATGGCGAGGCGCAGGATCAGGAGGCCGAAATTGCGGGTGCCGAGCTCGAACGCGGTGGGCGGTGGCTTCGAGGCCAGGCTCTCGCCGATCTCTCCCACGGCCGCGCGCGCGCCGGTACGGCACACCAGGACGCGGGCCGTGCCGCTGACGACGGATGTGCCCATGAACGCGGCGCCCTGCGCGGCGGCGAGCTCAGCCGTGGGCTCCCCTGCGTCGCTGGCGCGCTTCTCCACGGGATAGGGCTCCCCCGTCAGCAACGCCTGGTTCACGAAGCAATCGCGTGCCTCGAGCACTCGGCCGTCCGCGGGGACGAGGTCGCCGGCCGAGAGGAGTACGACGTCTCCCGGGACGAGGTCCGCCGCCGGGAGCTCCACGGGCGCGCCGTCTCGTAGAGCCGTCACCCGCACGGCCACCGACTGCCGCAGCCGTTCTGCGGCCTGTCCCGCCCGATGCTCCTGAACGGAATCCAGCAGCACGCTGAACACGATCATCGCGGTGATGACGGCACAGCTCCTGACGTCGCCGGTCAGCGCGGCGATGACGCTCGCGGCTACAAGCAGAATGACGAGAGGATTGCGGAACCGGGACGCGAGCAGCCGGAACAACGTGCTCTCGCGCCGCTGCTGCAGCACGTTCGGTCCGGCCTCGTCGAGTCGTCGAGCGGCTTCGGCGTTTGCCAGGCCGGCGGGGCTTACCGACTGGCGCGCCAGGAGCGCGGGCAGCGGCTCCCGCCAGAAGTCGTCCACGGGCGGGTGTCCCGGCCCCCGGCTCGGGGAACCGGAGGGGTCAGGATCGGCGGCGCGGGCTCTCTTCACGGGGCTTCATGGCGGTTTGCGTGCCGTGTGCGCCGGCGTCAATACACCGCCAGCTCCTGCCCCAGGGCCTCGCGCCACAGCGTCGGCAGTCGAGCGAGCTGTGCGTGCAGGGTCGCTTCGACCCGAGGGCGGAGGGCGCTCGGTCGGGCACCCGCTGCGAGCCGCAGCTTCACGTCGGCCACCTCGGGGTCGTCGATCGGCCGCCCGATCTGGCTGACGAGGTAGCATTCCGCGGCAGTGACGCCGTCGAGCTGCGTGAGCAACGCCTCCGCCGCGCGCTGCGCCGCGACCTGGTACAACTTGCCGACGTGGTTGACGGGGTTCTTGCCCGGGGCCGCCTCGAGCGTCATGGGACGGTACGGCGTGATCAGCCCGTTGGCCCGGTTGCCGCGACCGGCTTGGCCGTCATCGCCGGCCTCGGCGGAGGTTCCGGTGACCGTGACGTACATCTTGCGTGCCGCCGGCTCGTCGGCGGCGTTGACGGCGACCGCGACCTCCAGCGCTGTGACGGAGCGTGCCGCCGCGAGAGCGGCTGTGGCAACCTGGTCGCGGGCCCGGAGATAGTCGGCCGCGTTCGTGAGGTGCCGGCCGATCAAGGCGCAGGCGACCGTGAGGCTGATCTGGCCGCCCCGGCGGATTCCCAAGACCTTGACGTCTTCGCCCGCCGCAGGACAGGCGAGCTTCATCTCGCTCGAATTGAGCCGCTCTTCGACCGCCATCACGACGTTCTCGAGGGCGCTGCGGGGCGCGTATCCGACGCCCACCGACGTGTCGTTGGCGAGCGGCACTCGCCGCTCGCGGTGGCCCGGGAACAGCTCCACCAGATCGGCCGAGCCGGGCCGGACCAGGCAGTGAATCCTGACGTGGCGGTCGGGGTCGAGGGCGCGCAGGTTGCGGCGGAGCCAGTCTCGGGAGCCGTGAACGGCGAGCTCCTCGAGCGGGACCTCCACGCCCGCGAATTCACGGGTGGCGCGGCCCGCCAGATAGACCTCGATCGGCGCCAGCACCTCGCCGCCCCCGAAGGCGGGACGCGCCGAGCCTCCCCAGAGTAGCACCTTGTCGACGTTGTGGTGCAGCACCCTGCCGAACCGGTCCACGTACCAGCGGCACAGCGAGCGGGAGAGCTCTTCGGCCAAGGCGTCGCACATCGTGTCGGGGTGGCCGCGCCCCTTGCGTTCGACGACTTCGACGTCGAGCGCTTCCACGGGCGGATGGCGCACCGGCCCGATCGTCACATGCATGCGAGGGCTGCCCGACGCGCGACATCGCCCCGGTCCGCAGCGCGGAATTCGAGTGGCTCGCGATCTGCTGCCCTGCGGTAGATCCCGAGATGCGGCACCCAACCGGCTACCCCCGTCGCGCCCTCGGGAAGGCGCTCCTTGAGCCCGATGACGAGAACGCCGCCCGGGCGCAGCACGCTGAGGATCCGCTCGAGCGTGCTACGCTGCAACCGGGCCTCAAAGTAGGTGAAGGCCACGTTGCGGCACAGGATCAGGTCGAACGGCCCCTCCGGAACGCGGTCGCGAATGTCCTCGCAGCGCAGCTCCACGCCCTCGCGGTACTCGGCTCGGAGTGCGAAGGAATCGCCGCTGCGAACGAACGCGGCTTCGATCCAGGCGGGCGGGACCTCGCGGAGGCTACTCCTGCGGTAGCGGGCGATGCGGGCCCGCCCCACCAAGTCGCCATCGACGTCCGTTGCGACGACACTCAACCGCAGTCCCGGGAATCGGGGGGCCAGCTCCAGCCGCCAAAGGATGCTCAGGCTGTACGGCTCCTCACCGGAGGCGCAGCCGGCGCTCCAACAGCGGAGCTCGGCCGCGCCGCGTGCCAGGGCTTGCTCGGCGAGCGTCGGGAACACGATGCCGGCAAGCAGCTCGAACACCGACCGGTCGCGGGCGAGCCGCGAGATGGAGATCCGGCACGCCGAATCGAGGATGGCCCACTCCTCGGGGTGAGCATCGAGGTACGTCCGGTACGCCGCCGGACCCGGCAGCCGCAGCGTGCGGAGGCGGGCTCCGATCCGCCGGCACACCTGCCGGTGCACGCGACGGAATCCAGGCCATGCAAGCCCGAGGCGCGGCAGGGCCCACTGCAAGAACTCGACGCAGCCCGTCGCGCGGCTCACCGTCCCCCGCGTCGCCGGCCGGACTGCCTGATCGTCTGCTTGCGATCCGTCTTCTGCACCGTGGTCTGCGCCGCCCGTTGCGCGGCGGCAGGCGCGATGCGCCTCCGCCGCGTCATGCTTTTCTCGGGCGGCCGTTCAAGGGACTCGTCTCGTTTGGTCATGGCACTGCTCCGATCATGGAGAAGCCGGCTCTCCCACCGGAATGAGGTACAGCACGTCGTGGACCCCCGAGAGATCGAGGACCTCGCGCAGCCGCGCGTCATCGAACGCCCCGATCGGCACCGCGCCCAGGCCGAGGGCCGTGGCCTCGAGCAGGAGATTCTGGGCCGCGTGGCCCGCCTCGAGGTGGACGTAACGGGCTCCCCGGGCGTCGCCGTACTTCCCGGCCGTAGGCGCGGGAATGGCCGCGATCACGAATACGGCCGGGCTGTCGCCGACCGCTTCCTGCGAGAGCGCGGCCCAGCGAATCGCGCGGCGCAGGTCGTCGGGACTGCGGCGAATCAGCCGGTGATGCGGGGGATCGTACACGAACCAGCCGGCCGCCGTCGCGACCCCGAGCTCCAGCGGATACAGCGCGCCCGCCGACGGGGCAGTGCGATAGCCCGCAGGGTGCGTGATCCCTTGAGCCGCCCAGCAGAGCCGCAAGATCTCGTCTGCGGACAGCGTGCGTCCGGTATAGTGGCGCACCGAGCGGCGCTTGCTGAGCACGTCTTCGAGGGTCATCGCGCCCCGCAGGTCCGCTTCGGGCCGGGTCGAAGGGGAGACGGTCACGACACCACCGGTGCCGCCGCCTCCGCCCGGATGTCGGAGAGCGCGCGGCGCATGAAGAAGCTGGTGAACGGGTGGACCATACGATACCAGCGGCGAACGTGTGCGCGCGCCGAGTCGTCGGTGGCGGCCAGCCGCGCCTCGAATCGCAGGGCGGACTTGTCGCGCCCGACGCGCTCCACCCAGAACGCGACCGCCAGCTTCGCGTACTTGGGCTCGTCGAAGGCCCCGAACTCGGCAGGCGTGATCTGACGGAACGCCACGTCGGGCTTCCAGAGCTTCCCGATGGCTCCGACGGCCACGGCCCTGCCGCGTCTCTCGCCCAGCAGCGCGAAGCCACCGGCGAGGGCATCGGCGATGGTGTACGTCGTGTCTGGCGGCAAGCGCAGCGCCCGCCGCACCAGCTCGCCGATGGCCCGGGGCACGTCCCGCATCTCCGTGATCGACCGCGCCACGGGACGGAGGGTGCGCACGAAGTCGGCTTCCCGTAGCGCGCGATACGTATCCTCGCGAGACGCGCGCACGACGGCGCGATGTCGTTCCACGAGATCGTAGTGCCGGAGATACGCGTCGAGCAACATTGCGCCTCCTCGCGAAAGGCTGGCACCTGGAGCTGAGCCTCACGCCGGGCTACTGAGAGCAGTTCGGCGCCCGCTGCGGCGCTTCAGGTATCACCCCGTCCGACGCAGCACATGGGGCGCCCCGGCCGGCGCCTCTCCCTCGCCAATCGGCTCGTATTCCGTGGAGAGGGACGTATCGAAGGCACCCCCCCAGCGGAGCTGAATCGGGCCCTCGTTGCGTAGCAGATCCAGCACCGCCGGCAGCTGCGAGCGCCGGAAGTACAACGCCACCCTCCCGCCCACATTCGTAGCGGGCGGCAGCGGGCCGCCGTCCCCTACGAAGAACGCCTCGCCCACGACGTCGTTCGTGTCGTCGTAGAGAAAGACCACCACGGCATCCTCGTCACGGGACGAGAACAAGTGATACGTGTATCTCGTCACCTCCGCGGTACGCATGGTCGCCCTCCTCTCGAGATACGTCGCTTCGCTGCCGCTCCCTACTCGGGTGGGGCGACGGCGTGCCGGGCGGCGCGGGTCACCGTTGTCGCCTGCGGGCCCTTCTCCCCCGGCTCCTCCGCGAAGTGCACCTCCGACCCCACGTCGAGCCGGCCGAAGCCGTCGTCGAGCACGCTGTTCCGGTCGAAGTAGATGCGGCGGCCGTCGGCGCTCTCGAGGAAGCCGTAGTCGGCGAGCGGGTAGATCTCGACGACGCGACCCAAAGGCCGGGCTTCGTGAGCCTTCACCGACCCCCGGTGCCGGCGCGCATAGTCTTGCAGCCGCCGCCGCGCGGCGTTGAACGCGTTGTCGAGCGCCGTCGCCAGCTCCCGGCGCGGCTGGCGGCTCACCACGATCTCGCCGTCCGGCACGGTCATGTCGATGC
>JAEHDT010000165.1 GCA_016880225.1 Gemmatimonadota bacterium
CACCGGGTCCGCCCGATGGGCGCGTTCCTGCGCTCGCTGCTCGTGCCGGGATGGGGCCAGGCGGCCACGGGCCGGCGCGTGACCGGCGCCCTGTTCGCTTCGTGGGAAGGGATCACCGCGATGATGACGCTCAAGGCCCAGTCGGAAGTCCACTACCTCAAGGAGGCGCGCTCCCCGAACGTGGGGGCCAAACGACAGGAAGTGCAGGACTGGATCGTCCTCTGGGTGTTCAATCACCTGTTCTCGGGCGCAGAGGCGTTCGTGTCCGCGCATCTCGTGGATTTCCCCAAGGACCTGAAGCTGCGGGCCTTCCCGGGGGGGGTCGGCATCAGCCTGCCGGTGCCCGCGCCGTGAACCCGGCGCCGCTCGGCGTGTTCGACTCCGGGATCGGCGGGCTCACGGTCGCCCGGGCGGTGTTCGAGCGCCTGCCGCACGAGTCGGTCATCTATTTCGGTGACACGGCGCGCGTGCCCTACGGCCCCAAGTCACCCGATACCGTGCGTCGCTACTCGGGCGAGATCCTCGCCTACCTGCTGGGGCGCGGCGTGAAGGCACTGGTCGTCGCCTGCAACACCATCAGCGCGCACGCCCTCGATTTTCTCGTGGAGCGCTCGCCCGTCCCCCTCGTGGGCGTGATCGAGCCGGGCGCCCGCGCGGCGGTGCAGGCAACCCGGACCGGCAACATCGGCGTCATCGGCACGGCCGGCACGATCGCGAGCGGCGCTTACGAGCGCGCCATCAAGCGGCTCCGGCCCGACGTCCGAGTGTGCGCGCAGGCGTGCCCGCTGTTCGTGCCTTTCGTGGAAGAGGGCTGGTTCGACCACCCCGCGACCGAGCTGGTGGCGCGCGAGTACTTGGCACCGCTCACGCGCGCCGGCGTGGACGCGTTGGTGCTCGGGTGCACCCACTATCCCCTCCTCAAGCCGCTGCTCGCGCGGGTGTTGGGGCCGGGCGTGACGCTCGTGGACAGCGCCGAGGAGACCGCCAAGGTCGTGGCGCAGGAGATCGCGCAACGCGACCTGGCGGCGCCTGCCGGCAGTCGCCCCATCCACCACTTCGTGGTGTCGGACGACGAGCAACACTTCCGCAAGGTGGGAGCGCGGTTCCTGGGGGGGCGGCTGCAGCACGTGGAGGTGGTGCCGCTCGGCTGACGACCCTCCGTGACGCCTTTCCGCGACGTCTTACTGGAACGTCTTTAGCTCGACGCCGCTCTTCGTAACGACCGCGTAGCGACCGCCGTCGAGAAAAGCGCCGGGGTTCAGATAGGCCCTACCATCTGGCAGTTGTGCAACGGCGGGACGATGGGTGTGCGCCAGGATCACGAGCGCCAAGTCTGGCCGGCGCGCGAGCAGCTGCTCGGCGTAGCGGGCCTGAGCGCGTTCGGCGCGATCGAGTACCGCTTTGTCGCGCGTGTTGTCGGCGAGCTTGCGGGAGAGCTGGTGGGCGATCCAGAAGCCCAGGTCGGGGTGCAGCGCGCGGAACAGTCGGATCGTCGCGGGATGGCGCGTGACCCGATGCATGAGCTTCGCGCTCCAGTGCTGTTCGGTCAGGCCGTCGCCGTGGGCCACGAAGCTGTGCCGCCCCGCCAGCTCCAATTCGGCCTCGCCCGGATGGAACTCGATGCCGAGGTCGTGGATCAGGAAATCGCCGCCCCAGCGGTCGTGGTTTCCGCCCACGAAGATGATCGGGATGCCGCGCGAGCGCAGTGCCGCGAGCTTCGCGACCGTGGCGAAGTGCCGGCGCGGGATGACGGCACGGTATTCGAACCAGAAGTCGAACAGATCGCCGTTGATGACGAGCACATCCCCCAGATCGGGGACGGCGTCGAGGAAGCGATGAAACGCGGCGACCACTGCGGGCGGCACCTGCCCGAGATGCGCGTCGGCGACGACGACCACGCGGGCGGTTGGGGGGGGCACGGCCCCAAGCTAGGAACTGCGATTCGGTGCCGCAAGCGCCTGTCGTATTTGACTTTTCGGAACCGCGCGTGGATTTTGCCCCGGCGTGATCAGCTCGATTACCCTGCGCGTCAACTACTCCGAAACCGATCAGATGGGCGTGGTCTACCACGCCAACTATTTGATCTGGTTCGATCGCGCCCGGACCGAGCTGATGCGCGAGACCGGCCTCTCGTACAAGGAGCTCGAGCAGCAGGGTGTGTACCTCGCGGTCGCCGAGGTGAAGGTCCGCTACCGCGCGGCCGCCCGCTACGACGACCTGGTGCAGGTCCGCTGCTGGGTGCGCGAGCTCGCGTCGCGCCGGGTCACGTTCGGCTACGCGGTCGAGCGGGCCGCGACCGGCGACTTGCTCGCCACCGGCGAAACGGCGCTCGTGTCGCTCACCCACCAGCACACCCTCACGCGCATCCCAGCGCATGTCCTCGAGCTGCTCGAGCCGACTCCCGATCCGGTTCGCCTCTAGGCTGCTCGCGCTGGCGCTCGCCGTGTGGCTCGCCGCACGGCCCGCCGCGGCGCAGCAGGACGAGGCCCTGGTCGATCGGCTGGCGCGCCTCGTCGCCGCCGCCGACACGCGGGTGTACGACTCGGCCCTGTTTCGCGACGCCCTGCGCGACGCGGATCCGTTCGTGCGCCGCCAGGCGGCGCTCGCGGCGGGACGAATCGGCGACGCCGCGGCGGTCGATCCGCTGATTGGGGCGCTGGGGGACTCGGACGCCGCGGTGCAGGCGGCGGCGGCCTTCGCGCTCGGCTTGCTGAAGCCCCCTGCCGCCCTGCAACCACTCGGCGCGCTCGCCCGCGCCGGAGCGCAGGGTCCGCCGCAGGTCGACGCGGTCGGTGCGATCGCCAAGATTGGTGGCGACGCCGCCGCGGGGCTGCTCGGCGACCTGCTCGAGTCCGGCGGCGTTCGCGCCGCATCCACTACGCCGGTGCGGCGCGCCGCGCTGCTCGAGGCATGGCGGCTGGGCACACGGGCTCCGATCGAGCGGCTGCTCGGCTACGTCGGCGCCGCGGATCCCGTCGCCCGAAACAATGCGGTCTACTCGCTCGCCCGGCTGCGCACGGTGCGCGGCATCGCGGCGCTCATCGCGGCGCTGGGAGACACCGAGCCCGCGGTCCGCGCCGCCGCGCTGCGCGGCATCAGTCGCGCGCTCACGGACAGCGCGCGGGTCGATCCCGGTGAGGCGACAGGCCGGATCCGCCTGCTCCTCACCGGGCGCGATCCGCGCGTGCGAATCAACGCATTGCGGGCGCTGACGAGCTTCCACGACAGCGCGCTCGCCCCGGCCGTCATGCCCCTGATCCGCGACGCGGATGTAAACGTCGCCGTACAAGCCGAGACCACGCTCGGCGTGTTGGGCGGGGCGCGTGCCGCGGCGGCGCTCGCCGCGGGGCTCTCGAGCGCGGTGTTCGCGTTGCGGCGCCAGGCGGCAATCGCGCTCGCCCAGGCTGACTCTGCGGCAGGGGTGGCGGGCGCGGTGGCGCTCACTCTCCAGGCTGATTGGCGGTGGCGCAGCGTGGCCGCCGAAGCGTTCGCCGCGGCCCGCGACCGGGCCGGGCTGGACGCGCAGCTCGGCGATGCGGACGGTCGCGTGGTCGTGCAGGCGCTGCAGGGCCTGACGCGGATCGTCGCCGAGGGCGACACGGCGTTGCGCGAGCGGGCGCGGCAACTCCTGCGGCATCCCGATGCGGGCGTCCGCAGCGTCGCGGCCGACCTGCTCGCTCGCCGTCCCTGGGCAGGCGACGTGGACCGTCTCGCTGACGCTTACCTGCGCGCGGCGAACGACACGTTCGACGACGCCCGGCTCTCGGCGGTCGCCGCCCTCGGCGCCATCGCTGCGACCGACTCTGTTGCCCGGGCAGCCGTGCGCAACCGGTTTGTGGAACGCGTTCCCCGCGCCGACGACTATCTCGTTCGGCGGCTCGCCGCCGCCAGGTTGCCCGACGCAGCGGCGCGCTGGGGCCCCGCCGCCCCGATCGCGACCGGCCGCACCTTGGACGACTACCGCGGCGTCGTGCGCCGTTACCTGGTGCCCGCCCGTCGCGGGCGCCCCGGCCCGCGCGTGACCCTCGAGACCGAGCACGGTCCCATGGTGATCGAGTTGCTGCCGGCGGAGGCGCCGCTCACTGTCGCCGCGTTCGTGTCGCTCGCCGAGCGGGGCTACTTTGACGGATCGCGCTGGCATCGGGTGGTTCCCAACTTCGTAGTGCAGGACGGTGATCCGCGCGGCGACGGCTGGGGCGGCCCGGGCTTCCTGCTGCGCGACGAAGTGAACCCGGTGCGATACGAAACGGGTGCCGTGGGCATGGCGCTGTCGGGACCCGACACGGGCGGGAGCCAGTTCTTCATCACGTACTCGGCCGAACCACACCTCGACGGCATCTACACGGTGTTCGGCCGGGTGATATCGGGACTCGACGCGCTCGGCGCGATCGCGCAAGGCGCCGTCATCCGGAGCATTAACTATTGAGACGACAACGTGTTCCGCTTGACCCGCGCGTAGCGCTTCTCTACATTGGCGCCTGTGTCGCCCTGGCGGGGTGTCCCGCCCGGCTGGCGCCGCTCGTGCCGCTGCCGCTCGGTCCGGCCGATCGGGACAGCGCAGTAGCGTGGGCTCGCGCCACGCTCCCCGTGCACCACACGGCGATCCGGTTCCGGTGGAAGTATCAGGACCGCGAGAAACGGTGGGGCGGGCGCGGTCAGGCGCGGCTCGCGCCGCCCGATTCGCTCAGGTTCGATTACGTAGGACCGCTGGGCCTGGGCGCGGGAGCGGCGGCCGTCGTGGCCGATTCGACGATTTGGGCGGATCCCGAGAAGAATTTCCGCTCGCTCGTGCCGGCGGTGCGGATGCTCTGGGCGGGTCTTGGCATCGCCCGGCCGCCGGGGGTGGACGCGCGGGTGTTCGGGCATGCCGATTCGAGCGCGCGGATCTGGCGGTTCGTGCAGGGCGACGACACGCTCGATTACCGGGAGACCTGGCGCGGCGCGCGGGTCCTGGAGGCGGAGTGGCGGCGGGGCAAGGTGCTGGCGCGGAGCCGGACGCAGTTCGATGTTCACCAGATGCCGGCGACGGCTCGCATCGATTTTCCGGAGGGCCCGGCCCGTTTTGAGCTCACGGTGGTCTCGGTGGACACGGCGGCTGTGTTCGATGCGGCGATCTGGCGCGGGCGCCGTTAGCGCGATCGCGCTGGCGCTCGCGGGATGCCTGTACGGCTTCGCCGGCGGCGGCCTCCCCAACATCAAGACGGTCGCGATTCTGCCGTTCGACAACCAGACCACCGAGCCGGCGCTGACCAAGGAAGTGAACGACGCGGTGCTCGAGGCGTTCCAGGGGCGGCTGGGGCTGCGGCCCGCGGGAGAGACCAACGCCGATGCGGTGGTGCGCGGCAAAGTCGTGCGCTACGACCCCGACGCGCCGCTCTCCGTTCTGGCGGGGCAGGGCCGGAGCAGCGTCACGACGCGCCAGGTGCAGATCACGATCGACGTGGAGATCCTCGACCAGCGCGAAGGGAAGACGCTGTGGCAGCGCCAAGGCCTCACCGAGGTGGGCGAATACTCGCCGCCCCAGGAAGCGGCCGGGCGGAAGATCGCGCTGCAGAAGATCGTGAACGACCTGGTGGACGGAGCGCAGTCGCAGTGGTGAGCCGCCGGGGCGCGACGTCGCTCGGCTGCCTCATGTCGCTGCTGATCTTCGTGGCGGCGCTGTACTACGGGGTCAACATCGGCGAACTGTTCTTTCGCTACTACCGTCTCCTCGACGAGATGCAGTCGCAAGCGCAGCTCGCGCCGTCGCTCGACGACGGCACCATCCGCCGCCGCATCCAGGCGGCCGCGCAGGACATCGGGTTGCCGGCCGAGGCCCAGCAGGTTCGCATCGTGCGCCGGGCCTCCCCGCGCGAGATCGTAATCGAGACGGAGTACAGCGAATCCGTCGACCTGCCATTCTTCAACCACACCTTCAACTTCCATCCCAAGGCGACGCAGCCTCTGTAGCGCGCCCGCATGGGCGCTCGCGGCCGGCGTGCCGCTCCTCGCCGGCGCGGCCGGCCAGGTCGATGTCGCCCGCTTCTTCACGGTGCTCGCGGTGATGCTCGTCGTCGGGAAGTTCGCGGGCGAGGCAGCCGAGCGATTGCGGCAGCCGGCGGTCATGGGCGAGCTCCTGGCCGGGATCGTGCTGGGCGCGGGCCTCCTGAAGGTGATCCCCACCGACGCCGCCGATCCGCTGACGCCGGTGTTCCAGCTGCTGGCCGAAGTCGGCGTCGTGGTGCTGCTGTTCGAGATCGGCCTCGAGACCGACCTGAAGGCCATGCTGCGCGTCGGTCCAGGCGCCGGTGCCGTCGCGTCGGTCGGCGTCGCGCTGCCGTTCCTGCTCGGATCCCTGTACTGGCTGTCCGGCTGGCACGGCTACGAGCACACGGTCGCCGACCCCGTGACCACGGCGATCTTCGTCGGCGCGACGCTCACCGCGACGTCGGTCGGCATCACCGCGCGCGTCCTCAAGGACCTGAACGTCCTGCATAGCCTCGAGGCGCGGCTGATCCTGGGCGCGGCGGTGATCGATGACGTGCTCGGGCTCGTGATCCTGGGCGTCGTCTCGGGTCTCGCGGCCGGCACGGCGTTCACCTTGTCCGGTGCGGCGCGGATCCTGGCGGTGGCGGTCGCGTTTCTGTTCGTGGCGCTCTGGGCCGGCGTGCGGTACGCGCCCCGCTTGTTCGGCCTGATCGACCGGATGCAGGTGCGCGGGGTGCTGCTCGTGTCGGCGTTCGCGTTCCTGCTGCTCTTGTGCGTGCTGGCCGAGCGCGCCGGCACCGCCCTGATCATCGGCGCGTTCGCGGCCGGGTTGATCCTGTCGGAGACCAACCAGTTCGACGTGATCGAGGAGCGCATCAAACCGGTGGCCGACATCTTCACGCCGATCTTCTTTTTGAGCGTCGGCGCGGCGGCGGACCCGCGCACCTGGAACCCGTTCGTGGCCGGGAATCATCAGACGCTCGCGATCGGCGCGGTGCTGTTCGCGATCGCGCTCGTCGGGAAGTTGGCGAGCGGGTGGGCCGTCCCGTGGCTGCGCGTGAACCGGACTGCGGTCGGCGTGGGCATGGCGCCGCGGGGCGAGGTCGGGCTGATCTTCGCGCAGATCGGGTTCACGGGCGGGATCCTCTCGGACCGCCTGTTCAGCGCCATCCTGTTCGTGGTCATCGCGACCACGCTGGTCACGCCGCCGCTCCTGAAGCGCGCGTTCGCCTCGGGCGCTACCGCGGGCGAACCGGGGGCGTGAATACGGCCGACAAGATTCGCACGCCCGCCGATGCCGATCGCTGGCGGCGGCGCCAGCAGGGCCGGGTCGTGTTCACGAACGGCGTGTTCGACCTGCTCCACGTCGGGCACGTGACCTTGCTCGAGGCGGCGCGCCGCGAGGGCGATGCTCTGGCCGTCGGCGTGAACAGCGACGCCTCGGTGCGGCGCCTCGCCAAGGGCGCGGACCGCCCCCTCGTGCCCGAGGGGGACCGGGCGCGCCTGCTCGCGGCGCTCGCCTGTGTGGATTGCGTGGTGCTGTTCGACGAGGACACGCCGCTCGCGCTGATCGAGCGGCTCCGGCCGGACGTCCTCGTAAAAGGGGCGGATTACGCGCGCGACGCGATCGTCGGCGCCGACCAGGTGGAAGCGTGGGGGGGACGGGTGGTGCGCGTCCCGCTCGCGTCGGGGTACTCGACTACGCGGCTGCTCGAGCGGCTGCGCCGGGCGGACGATGCCTGAGTCGAAGTTGCTGGTCGCCACGCGCAACGAAGGCAAGATACGCGAGATCCGGGACCTGTTCACGGGCCTCCCGTTCCAGCTGGTGTTTCCGGCGGATCAATTCCTCGAGCGCCTGCCCGACGAGCCCGATCTCGAGCGCGGCACGAGCTTCGCCGAGAACGCCGTCGCCAAGGCGCGCTACTTCGCGAAGCGGGGCAACGTGGCGACGCTGGCGGAGGATTCAGGGCTCGAGGTGGACGCGCTCGACGGCGCGCCCGGTGTGTTCTCGGCGCGCTGGGCTCAGATGCACGGCGTCGGGGCGGGGGACGCCGCCAATAACGCACTCTTGCTCGAGCGGCTGGCCGGCGTGCCGGACGAGCTCCGCACCGCGCGGTACCGCTGCGTCGTGGCCTACCTCGAGACGCCGCTTGCCAAGCCACAGCTCGTCGAGGCGACGTGCGAGGGGCGGATCCTCACCGCCCCCCGCGGCAGCGGCGGGTTCGGCTACGACCCGCTGTTCTTCTCCGCCGATCTGGGCATGAGCTTCGCGGAGGCGTCGATCGCGGCGAAACAGCGCGTGTCGCACCGTGGCCGGGCGATCCGGGCCCTGGTGGAAGTCCTGGTCCGCCGCCCGACGTAGCTTTTTCGGGTCGTGTGGCTAGGTTGTGGTGAGCCGTTCCTGGACGTCTGGATCTCTGTCCGTCTGGCCGTCCAGCCTCTCGGGGCGTAGCGCAGTCCGGTAGCGCGTCTGGTTTGGGACCAGAAGGTCCCGGGTTCAAATCCCGGCGCCCCGACTCTCCCGCGAGTAAGCGTGAAACCCGTGAGCCATCGACGTCATAGCGCTGCGGCGGGCCGGTGGTGGTGGCTCGCCCCCCTCCTGCTGGCTGCTGGCGTCCGGAGCTCGCCCGTGCAGCAGCCGTGGATGTTCGGTCCCTTCGAGAAACCCGCCGGGGTGAACCCGGTCATCGCGCCGAACTCCGACTCGCGATTTCATTCGCCCATGACCGACAGCGTCGTGCGGTGGGAGGAGTACGCCACCTTCAACCCCGCGGCCATCGCGCGGGATGGCAAGGTCTACTTGCTGTATCGCGCCGAAGACGCGAGCGGCGAGCGGCACATCGGCTTGCATACGTCGCGGCTCGGCCTGGCGGAGAGCACGGACGGCGTGCGGTTCACGCGTCGCGCGGAGCCGGTGCTGTACCCCGACACGGACGCGCAACGCGTGTATGAGTGGCCCGGGGGCGTGGAAGACCCGCGCGTCGTCGAGACGGACGACGGCACTTACGTGCTCACGTATACGCAGTGGAACCGCGACGTCCCACGCCTGGCCGTGGCGACGTCGCGCGACCTGCTCTCGTGGAGGAAGCACGGGCCCGCCTTCGCCCGCAGCGCTGGCGGCAAGTACCTGAATCTCGAATCCAAGTCCGGCGCTATTGTCGCCCGTGTGGTAGGCGACCACGTGATCGCGGTCCGCCTGGAGGGGAGGTACTGGATGTACTTCGGGGTTCCCGACATCCACATCGCGACTTCCGATAACCTGGTAGACTGGACGCCGCTCGAGGACGCGGACGGCCGGCTCGTCAGGGTCCTCGCCCCGCGGCCGGGATACTTCGATTCCTGGCTGGTCGAGGGCGGACCGCC
>JAEHDT010000166.1 GCA_016880225.1 Gemmatimonadota bacterium
CAGGAGGTGATCTTTTGTCAGGGCAAGACTCCCGGGCAGGTCGTGGCGATCGCCGAGCGACTCGTGGCCGCCGAGGGAGAAGCGGGGACATTCCTTGCAACGCGTACTGACGCCGAGCAAGTCGCGGCGCTGAAGGCGCGCTTCCCGCGGGCCGAGGTGAACGAGTTGGGTCGCACGGTCTTCCTGCCGGCCGACCCCGAGCCGACTCCGACCGGGCATGGCACCGTGCTCGTCTGTACCGCCGGGACGAGTGATCTCCCGGTCGCGGAGGAAGCTGCCGTGACGGCCCGGGCCTTCCAGAACCGCGTGGAGCGGCTGACCGACGTTGGTGTGGCCGGTATCCACCGGTTGCTCACGCAAACCGACGTGCTGCGCTCGGCGTCGGTGATCATCGTCGTCGCGGGGATGGAAGGTGCGCTGCCGAGCGTGGTGGGGGGGCTCGTGAAGGTCCCCGTGATCGCCGTCCCGACGAGCGTCGGGTACGGGGCATCGTTCGGCGGGCTGGCGGCACTGCTCGCGATGCTCAATTCCTGCGCGTCGGGCGTCACCGTGGTCAACATCGACAACGGATTTGGCGCCGCGGCGGCTGCGAGTCGCATCAACCATTCGTAAGACCGCGCGCGGCTGGATCGCGCTCGTCCTCCAGGGCCTGGGAGCAGCGGCCGTCGCCGTGGCCGCGTGGCGCGGTTCACCGTGGGCGTGGTTGGCGGCCGCCGGTGGCGCCGCCGCGCTCTTCGGGTGGACCATTCGGTTTCGGCCCGGTCGCTTTCGGCGCCGCGGTCCCCCGCCGCTCTCCTTCCGAGAAGTCTTTGACTTTCTCCGGCAGGCGCAGGGCGCCCTCGCGGGTTGGGTGGTCGGGCCGGTGGACGGCGCGATCGATGTCGGGGGCGGTCCCGACGTCTCGCCCGATTCCCAACGCCGCGGCTCGGCGCTGGTCCAGCTGGCGTCGGTGGATGGACGGCTGCATGTGTCGCGCGACCCAGAAGGGACCTATATCGCGGTCGGCGATTTTCCGTACGGCGCCGGATTGTTGCTCGGGGGACAGGGACAAACGGTCGAGACCACGGACGCCGCTGCTGCGGCGCTCCGCCGCTTCGTCGCCGGGATGCGGCTAGCGGAGGATCACGTCGAGGGGCACCGCGCCCAGCTGTTAGGCCGGAGGCTCGCCCGTGTGGCCGGGGGTGCGCAGACGCTCGAGGGCATCGCCCGCATCGCGGCGGAGCTGGCGCAGCAACTGGGGCAGCGCACCGCGGTGGTGGTGCTGTCGAGCAACGATGAGCCGCGCGTGCTAGCGGTGTCCGGGAGCGGTGACCCGCGACTCGTGGGCCTGACGCTCCGCACCGATTCTCCAGTCGGGCAGGCGATGGCCACGGGCGTTCCCGTTGTCGCAGCGCGAGGACAGGACGTCTTCGGTCCCGGGATGCCCGAGCGCAGGCGCGACGAGCGAGCCGGCACCGCATATCCGGTGTTCGACGGCCACCTGGTCGTGGGCTCGCTCGTGCTCCTCGGCGCGCCGCTCGATCCCGATGCGGCGGTGATGGAGCAGATCGGCCCGCTCATCGCGGAGCTCGGGCCACGCCTCGCCGCCGCCAGCGCGGTGCACGACGCCGAGCAGCGCGCGATTCGCGATCCGCTCACGGGGCTCTGCAATCGCCGCGAATTCGAGCGAGCCCTCGCCGAGTACCGCGGGGAGGGAAGTCGCCCGGCGCCCCCGGCGACCCTGATCTACGTGGATCTCGATCATTTCAAGCGGCTCAACGATACGCTCGGCCACGCGGCCGGAGACGCCGCGCTCAAGCACGTGGCCTACTTGCTCGAGGCGGCCGTACGTGATGGCGACCTCGTGGCCCGGATCGGCGGCGAGGAGTTCGCCGTGTGGCTGCCGCGGACGGCGGTCGCGCCGGGAATGGAAGTCGCGCAACGCATCCGGGAGTCGATCGCGGGAAGCACGTGGATGTGGCGCAGCTCGCCGTACATCGTGACGACGTCCTGCGGCGTCGCCGCGTACCCGGAACCCATCGGCGATCTCATGAATCTCCAAGCCGCCGCGGACGCAGCGCTCTACCGGGCGAAACAGGAAGGTCGGAACCGCGTCGAGCGGGCGTGACCGAGGGGAGGGGGGGCCTCTACGGCCGCCGGGTGGCGAACGTGCGGAGCTGCGAGGTGGAGGGCGCGACGAGGCGAGGCGCTATCGGGAAGGCGACGCCCTGGGATGTCGGCTGGGCTGGCATCGAAGGCGGTGGCGGCATGACGCGGCGATGGAACCCTTGAGTGACAGATACAAAGTAGGGGACATAGATGGCCGTCGGCGCTGCCGGCACAGGCTGGTAGGCCTGTTGGGGCGGGGCAGGAGGTGCGCTCGTGATCGAAACGCTGCCGCTGTTGACGCCGCAGAACGAATTCGTGAGCGAGGCGTTCGCGCAGTCCACCGCGTTGGTCGCCGTGACGGGAGGCCCTTGGGCAACCTGGGTGCCGTGACGCACGCAGCTCAGGCAGACGTCAGGTTGACGCGGCGTGCGGCGACTCGCCACGGTGCCCCCGGTTTCGTACGCAACCGCACCGTACTCGAACGGACGACCGTCGGTGACGCGGTCGGCGATGTCGAGCAATGCCGCGAGCGGGTCCCCCGCGGTCGGCTGGAGTAGCCAGGCGCCCCCGTAATTCCAGGTGGCCGACCCCGAGCGAAGCGCCGCAAAATCGAAAGGCCAGCGCGACCAGAGTGCCACAAACGTGGCAGCGGTGCCCTGTGCGTTCGGAGGCAGCGACATCTTGAAGGGCGTTTGGTCGCTCACCCACGTGTTGAGGTCGGGCTCGAGGGGAAACAGGACGCTGATCCGCCCGTCAGCGCTCACGTGAAGTACGCTGACGTAACCGGGGCGCTGCAGGGAGACGGCGACCGTGGAGTCCGTGCGCCAGACGCGGACGGGTTCCGGAGTCTGTAGCAGGAATGCGGCGGTGACCGCGAGCACAGGGAGCATAAGGAACTGTAGTTACACTACCCCGTTGGTTCTTGGACGGAAAGGGGCTAGTTTCATAGCGGCTCTTCCGTATTTGGGGGGCGACAGGCTTCGACGGGTTTGGCGAGGATATTGCTGCGTGCCCAGGTTCTCAGTCACCTGGTAAATCAACTGGGAATCTACAAAAGCCAACTCTGAACTGGCTCTGGCTGCGTAAGCTTCGGCTTCACGCACCTGCGTGAGTGGCAGCCCGCCTGAGGCGGCGCTCACGTATCGCAAAGTCGGGCTGGCGGCACTTGGGGCCTCAACGAG
>JAEHDT010000167.1 GCA_016880225.1 Gemmatimonadota bacterium
CGCGCTCGCCCGGCGCCAGGCGCAAGGCCTGGTCGTACCAGCGCAGTGCGTCGCCGTACCGCCCCGGCGTCCAATGTGCCAGGACGTCACCGACAGCCATGTAGCCCCACGGGTCTTCCGGCTCGAGCACCACATAGCGCTGAAACAATCGCAGTGCTTCGGCACGGTCTCCGGAGAGCTGGGCGAGGCGATAGATGGCGTGGGTGTTTTCGGGGTCGACCGCGAGCACGGCCGCGTAATGCCGCGAGGCGACGCTCGTGCTGCCGGCGGTGAACGCGGAGTCCGCGCGTGCAAGAGCCACGGCGACGGGAGAGCGAACGGACGGGGAGGGAGGGGACGGATGTTGTGGCTGCGCGCTCCGGGGATGGCTCGCCGCTGCCGCTTCGAAGAGCAGCAGCGCGATAAGCGTCCGGGCAACCCGTCGCCGCTCACCGCCGGCGGCGGCGCGCCGCTCGATGGGCACGGGCACGTTGCGCTCGCGCGGGCTCGAACCTGCCCGGTGGACCCAGAGCCGCAGCACCTCCACCGCCCCCAGCACCGCGCCAAGGGTTCCGATCGAGAGGACGAGTGCGGCGATCCGGAGTGCGTTGCTTGGAATCGAACCGAGGGCGAGTCGCGCCGGGTGCTGCGTGGCGTGAAGGGCAGCGCCGAGGAGGCGTCCCGTCAGGAACATGCCCACGAGAATGCCGCCCACGATCGCAAGTTGGCCGACCACCATCCGCCAGCCGCCCGAGGCACGGCCGCGCAGCCGGCGATACGCTTCCGATAGCGGCATCGCGAGCGCGCTCAGCAGGTAGAACATCCCGCCAATTCCGGTGCCTGGCAGTCCGACAGTCACGCTAGTGTCCCTTCTCGTACACGTGCCAGGAGCGGCCGAGCAAGAACTCCGCACACGCCGCTTGCAGAAAGAACAGGGCGTTGACGGTGCGCAGGACGAAGAACGCGGGGAGGCTGGCGAGCGCGCGCGGTATCTCCCGCCGTGGCGCCGCGCCGGCGAGTACCGGGACGAGCACGGCGGGCGCGTCGATCACGTAGCCCAGCAGGATCCACGGACTCGCGAGCCAGACCGCGAGGATCGGCAGCAGCATCAGGTACACCGCGGCTGCGATCGTCGCGTCCCAGACCGCGACCGCCACGGCCGAGCGCAGATACGGGACGCCAAGCAGACCGCGCCAATGCAACCGCACGTTTTGGAGGAAGCCGTGCGACCAGCGTCGCAGTTGCTTGCGCATGAGCGTGAAGCTGTGGGGCTCGATCGGGTAGCAGACGGCCTCAGGCACGAAACGCACCTCGTTGCCCGACTGGTAGAGGCTCCACGTCAAATCCATGTCCTCGGCGAGCGTACGGTTCGACCAGCCGCCGTGATCCCGCAGGGTCGTCGTGCGGTACATCGAGAAGCATCCCGAAGAAATGAGTGGCTTGCCGTAATACTCCTGCACCCGCTTATAGAACGTGAACGCGAACAAGTATTCGATGTAGCGTCCTCGCTCCCACACGCTCCGCACGCGTTGGGGCACCACGAATCCGCACGCCGCTGCGACGCCCGGGCGCTCGAACGCCAGCAACAGCCGCGCGAGTGCGTCAGGCGCGAGTACGGTGTCGGCGTCGATCGCGACGGTGAGGGCGGTGCGGACGCGGCGCAGCGCGAAGTTCTGGGCGCCTGCCTTGGAGCCCGTGTTCCGCGGCGGACGAACGACGGTGACCCCCAGGGCGCGCGCGACGTCGCCCGTGCCATCGGTGGAGCAATCATCCACGACGATGATTTCGGAGGGGCGCTCGGTCTGGACCTGGAGACTGCGAATGGTGTCGGCCACGCTCGCCGCCTCGTTGTAGGCGGGGACGATGACCGTCACATCGCGCCCGGAAAAGGCCAGGCGGGGGCGTGGGGGGGTTGGAAACCTGCGTAGCAC
>JAEHDT010000168.1 GCA_016880225.1 Gemmatimonadota bacterium
ATGGTGCGCGCAAAGCGCTCCATTTGCGTGTCCGGGCCCGCTTCCGCGGTGAGCGTCTCCGCGTATCCCGCGATGGACGTGAGCGGGGTCTTGAGCTCGTGGGACACGTTGGCGACGAAGTCGCGACGCACGGCTTCCAGCCGCCGCAGCTCGGTCACGTCGCGAATCACGAGCAACGCCCCGCCGTTCGGCAGGGCGCGGCCGGAGACGAGCAGAGTGCGGCCGCCGCGCTCCAGCTCGCGCGGCGCCGCCTCGCGCCCCTCGAGCACCACGGCGACCAGATCGCGCGCGCCCTTGTCGTGGAACAGCTCCGTGGGGGCGGGGAAGGGATCGTCGGGCCCGTAGCCGAGCAGGCGCCGGGCGGCGCGGTTGAGCATCACGATCCGGCCGCTCGAGTCCGCGGCCACCACGCCGTCCGTCATCGTCTCGATGAGCGTTGTCGTCTCCTCGCGCTCGCGCACCAGGTCGGCGAACCGCTGGTCGAGCTGCCGGTGCATGGCGCGCAACGCCATGATGTGCCCCACCACTTCCGGGACGCGCGCATCCGGAAACGCGGGCGGCCGGCCGTCGGCGATGGCGCGCGCCGCGTCTCCCAAGGCCACGAGCGGCTTCGCGACCTCGCGCGAAACGATCCAGGCGAGCACGCCGGCCGCCAGCACGGCCACGAGCCCCGCGAGCGCCACGGCGCGCTGCACCGCCTGGACCTGCGTATCCACCGCGGCGAGCGTGGTCGAGACCCGCACGACCGCGATGCCGGGGGGGCCGCCCCGCACGGCCACGTACGTCCGCCGCTCATTGGTCGAGGCGCTGAGCCGGCCGCTCCAGCCGACGCCCGTCGCCAGCGCCTGCTGGACCTCGGGGCGCATCAGGTGGTTCTCGAGGCGGCCGAGCGACGTGCGGTCGAACTCGGTATCCCCCCGGACGACGCCTTTCGGGTCGATGAGCGTGACCCGATGACCGGTGCGGCCGCCGAGCTCGCGCGCGAGATCGGGCCAGCGCAGCGAATCGGCCGGTAGCAGCGTGGCGACGAGGCGCCCCTCGTGCTCGAGGCCGAGGGCGATCTCGTCCTCGAGATGACGGCGCAGCAGCCGGTCGGCTGCGACCGTGAGGCCGGCCACGGCGATGGCGACGAGCAGACCAGTGGTGAAGAACAACCGGGTGGAGAGCTTCACGAGCGCTTGCGGCTCCGCGGTGCCGGAGCGGGGCGGCGGAACCGGTAGCCGGTCCCGCGAACCGTTTCGATGCAGTCGCCGGCGGCGCCGAGCTTCTGGCGCAGCCGCTGGACGTGCATGTCCACCGTGCGGGTCTGGATGTCGGGCTGGGCCTGCCACACCGTCTCGAGCAGCTGGGCGCGGCTCTGGACCCGGCCTTCGCGTTCCACCAGGAGGCGCAGCAGCTTGAATTCGGTCGCCGTCAGCTCGATCTCGCGGCCGTCGACGGTGACGCGATGGGCGCCGCGGTCGAGCGCGATCGGCCCCGCCGTCACGAGTCCGCCCGCCGCAACGGCCGGCGCCGCGAGCCGGCGCAACACCGCGCCGACCCGGAGGACGAGCTCCTGCGGCGAGAACGGCTTGGGGAGATAGTCGTCGGCGCCGAGCGACAGCCCTTTGATGCGGTCGGGCTCGTCCTTTCGCGCCGTGAGCAGGATGACGCCCAGGTCCTTGGTCTCGTCGCGGCGGCGCAGCTCGGCGAGCACGTCGTAGCCCGAGACGCCGGGCAGCATCAGGTCGAGCACGACGAGATCGGGCCGCTCTTCGCGGGCGGCGCGCAGCGCGTCGCGACCGTTCGCGGCCGTGGTCACGCGATACCCCGCCTTCGCGAGGTGGTACGCGACGAGCGCGGTGATGTCGGGCTCGTCGTCCACCACGAGGATGCGGTGCGCCGCGGGCTCGCTCATGACAGGACGTGAAGGTAGCGTAACCCGCGCGCCCTTGGCAATTTTCAGCGCACTATGCACTTGCTCCTGGCGCTCGTCGCCGCCGTGCAGCAACCCGCCCCTTCTCCCCCCGCTCCTGCCGCCGATTCCGCCCATGTCGTGATCGTCGCCACCACCGACGTGCACGGGCGCGTGCTCGGCTGGGACTACGTGCGCGACGCCGCCGGGCAGGGCGGGTTGGCGCGCGTGGCCTCGATGGTGGAGTCGCTCCGCGCACAGTACCCAGACCAGGTGGTCCTCGTGGACGCGGGCGACCTGATCGAGGGCAACCCGTTCGCGACCTACTTCGCCGAGCGGGATTCGCAGCGCCCCCATCCGGTGGTGGACGCGCTCAACGCGATGCAGTACGACGCGGCCACGCCCGGGAATCACGAGTTCGACTTCGGCCCCGACCTGCTGGCCCGGGCCACCGGCGACGCCACCTACCGCTACGTCTCCGCCAACATCTTCAAGGGCGCGACCGATACGCTCGTGTTCCCTCCCTACGTGGTGGTGGTGCGCGGCGGCGTGAAGATCGGAGTCACGGGCCTCACCACCCCCGGCGTGATGGTGTGGGACAAGAGCCAGCTCGCCGGTCGGATCCGCGTGCGGCCGATCGCGGAGACCGCGCCGCTCGCGCTGCGCCGCCTGGATCTGGCGGGCGTCGATCTCAAGGTGGTGCTCGTCCACAGCGGGCTCAACGAGCCGTCGTCCTACGACACGACCGGGGTCGGCCCCGAGAACGCCGCGCTCGGACTCGCCAGCATTCCGCTGCCCGCTCCCCGGCCCGACCTCGTGATCGTGGGACACAGCCACAAGGAGATGCGTGACTACGTCGTGAACGGCGTGCACTTCGTGCAGCCGCGGAACTTCGCGCTCAGTCTCGCGGTGGTGCACGTGGGGTTCGTCAAAGAGACGACCGGATACCGCGTCGTATCGCTGCGCTCGGAGCTGCTTCCCCTCGCATCCGTCCCGGAGCAGCCGCGCTTCGTGCGGCGCTTCACAGCGGCGCACGAGCGCGTCCGCTCTTGGGCGGGGACTGCGGTCGGCACCGCCGGCTCCGGATTCGCCGCGCGCTACGGCCGGGTGGAGGACACGCCGCTCCTCGACTTCATCAACGACGTACAGCGCCGCCGCGCCGGTGCCGACCTCTCGGCGGCGACGGATTTCGACGTGAGCGCGGGCCTCCCCGAAGGCGAGGTACGGGAGCGCGACGTGGCGGGCGTTTACCCCTACGAGAACACGCTGCGCGCGGTGCGCATCTCCGGTGATCAGCTCAGGGCGTACTTGGAGCACTCGGCCCGCTACTTCCGCACGTATCAACCGGGCGGGCCTCTCATCAACGACAGCGTCCCTGGCTTCGACTTCGACGTCGTGAGCGGCGTGACGTACGTGATCGACCTGGCGCAACCCGAAGGGCGGCGCATCCGCGGGCTCGCCTATCGCGGACGCGCCGTGGCGCCGACGGACAGCTTCACCCTTGCGCTGAACAGCTATCGCCAGGCGGGCGGGGGCGGGTACACGATGCTCGCGGGGGCCCGGGTCGTGTACGACCGGGGCGAATCGATTCGCGACCTGCTGGCCACGGAGCTCCGGAGCCGCGGGCTTCTGGGCGCCCAGGACGTGTACGCGCCGCGCGGGTCGATCGCGCCGGCGGAGGCGCGCGCGGCCCTGCGCCAGGGGTTCGCGCCGGCCGGGCGCGCGGTGGTGCGACCGGACAGCACGCTGTTGCGAGTGCTGGCGATCAACGATTTCCACGGGGCGCTGGAGCCGCAGGTGTGGCCGTGGTCCGACGGACGGCCGGTGGGTGGGGCGGCGGCGCTCAAACCGTGGCTCGACAGCCTCGCGCGGGTGTGCTTCTGCACCAGCATTCGGCTCGACGCCGGCGACGAGATGCAGGGCACCCCCGTCTCGAATTTCACGTTCGGGCGCCCGGTGATCGCGGCGATGAATGCCCTCGGCGTCGACGCCGCCGCCATCGGCAACCACGAGTTCGACTGGGGCGTCGACACGCTGCGCGCTCGGATGGCCGAGGCCCACTACCGCTTCCTGGCGGCGAACATCACGGATTCCGCGGGCACCGCCCGGCCGGACTGGGCCGAGCCGTTCGCGGTGGTGGAGCGCAACGGCGTGCGCGTCGCGGTGATCGGCGTCGCCTTGCGGGCGACCCCCGAGACCACCGCTCCCCGCAACGTCAGAGGGTTCGCATTCGGCGACGGCGCCGCCGCGGTGCGGCGGGTGTTGCCGCAGGCGCGCGCGGCGGCAAGCTACGTGATCGTGCTGGCGCACGTGGGCGGGTTCTGTGACGGCGACGGCGCCGGCGCGGCTTGCCACGGCGAGATCATCGATCTCGCCCGCGGGCTCGACTCGGGCTCCGTGGACCTGATCGTGAGCGGTCACACCCACTCGCTCGTGAACACCGTGGTGAACGGCATCCCGATCGTGCAGGCGCGCTCCTCCGGGGCGGGCATCGCGGTGGTGGACTTCGTGCGGGTAGGCGCGGGGCGCGAAGTGCGCGCGCGCATCGAGACGCCGTTCAGCGATCGCGTAAGCCTCGATCCCACCCTCGTCGATGCGCTGCGCCTGAGCGAGCAGTCGATCGCGGCGATCACCGGGCGGCCGGTGGCGCGGTTCGGGAGCGAGCTGCGGCGCGGCGGCGAGGAGTACGGGCTCGGCCGGCTCATCGCGGACGCCCAGCGCAACATCGCCAAGACCGACGTCGCCCTCGTGAACAACGGCGGGATCCGGGCCGATCTCGCGGCCGGGCTCTCGACCTACGGCGACCTGTTCAAGGTCGAGCCGTTTCAGAACCGGCTGCTGCGGCTGGCCGTATCGGGCAGGGTCTTGAAGGAAGCGCTCGAGCACGCCCTCGCCGGCGACCGCGCGGACGCTCACGTCGCCGGAATCGAGGTGTGGTACGACCCGCGCAAGCCCGCGGGGCGGCGCATCAAGAAGCTGCGGCTCGCGAACGGCAAGGACGTGGACGACGACCGCACGTACACGCTGGCGGTGAGCGACTTCCTCGCGGCGGGGGGAAGCGGCTACGCGATGCTGCGCGGAGCGACCGCGGGCGACGTCGGCCTCACCGACCTGGACGCGCTGATCCAGTACCTCGCCGTGCTGCGCCAGCCGATCGCCGCCCCCGACGACCAGCGGCTCCACCGGGAAGGAGACGGCCGCTGATTCAGGTGTTCGTGAACGAGCGGCCGGTCACGGTGGCCCGCGGCGCGAGGGTGCGCGACGCGGTCGAGAGCCTGGACCGCGAGCTCGCCGAGCTGGTGGGTCGTGGAGTGGCGTACGTGACCGACGGCGTGGGCCGCCCCGTGGACGCGGCGGATCCGGTCGGCGAGGGGGGCGCCATCTTCCGCGTCGTGGTGAGCGCCCGCCAGGGTCCGCCGCGCCTCACCAAGGACGCGCTGCGCCGCTGGCCCAAGGCGGAGCTGCACGTGCACCTGGACGGCTGCCTCCGGCCCGCGACGATGCTCGAGCTGGCCCGATCGCAGGGCATCCGCCTCCCCGCCGACACGCCCGAGGGCCTGGCGCAGGTGCTGTACGTGAAGCACGCCAAGAGCCTCGAGGAGTACCTCACCAAGTACGAGATCACCCTGTCGGTCATGCAGACGAAGGCGGCGCTCGAGCGGATCGCGTACGAGTTCGTCGTGGACGCGGCCGCCGACGGGCTGCGCTACGTCGAGGTGCGGTACTCACCGCTGCTGCACCGGCCGGCGCTGTCCCTGGCCGAAGCGATCGAGGCGCCGCTCGCGGGAGTGAAGCGCGGCGAAGCGGAGACCGGCATCAAGGTCGGCCTCATCGTGTGCGGCATCCGCACGCGCCCCCCGGCGGACTCGCTGGAGCTGGCGCGGGCCGCGGCGGACTACCGCACGGCGGGCGTCGTGGCGTTCGACCTGGCGGGCGCGGAGCGGGGCTATCCCGCGCGCGACCACGCGGCGGCGTTCGCGTACGCGGCGCAGCATGGGATGGCGTGCACCTGTCACGCCGGGGAGGGCGACGGTCCCGCCTCCATCCATCAGGCGTTGCACGCCTGCGGGGCCCAGCGGATCGGCCACGGCACCCGGCTGGGCGAGGACCGCGCGCTGCTCGAGTACGTGATCGAGCGGAAGATCCCGCTCGAGATGTGCCTCACGTCGAACCTCCACACCCACGCGGTGCCGTCCCTCGCGGAGCACCCGTTCAGGCGCTATCTCGACCAGGGTGTCGTGGTCACGCTGAACACCGACGGGCGGCTGATGGACGGCATCTCGCTCACCGATGAGTACTTCATCGCGCAGGGCGTGCTGGGCTTGACCAAGGCGGACCTCGCCCGCGTGGCCCTGAACGCGTGCGAGAGCGCGTTTCTCCCCGAGTTCGAGAAGGTGGCGCTGGTCTCCCGCGTGCAGAGCGAACTGGAGGCTCTCTGATGCCGGTGCGTCTTCCTCGTACCATCATCGCCTTCGCGATCACGTTCGTGTGCGCGCTGGCCGTGTTCACGCTGCCGCGCTTCGCCTGGAACACGGTTCAGGGAGCCGTGCGCCCGCAACAGCCGGTAACCACGGACAGCGCCGCGCGGTCGCCCGCGCCCCCGGCTGCCCAGGCGGCACCCCGCTCGATCCCGCAGCGGCTCACAGGAGTGTTCGGGATCGCCCTCATCCTGGGGATCGGCGTCGCCCTCTCCCGCAACCGCGCGGCCATCAGCTGGCGGGTGGTGGCGTGGGGGGTGGGATTGCAGCTCGCGTTCGCCGTGTTCGTGCTGCTGGTACCGTTCGGCCAGAGCCTGTTCAACACGCTCGGCGACGCCGTCAAGGCGATCCTCAGCTTTTCGTACAAAGGGTCGGAGTTCGTGTTCGGGGAGATCGGCAAGCAGCACTCGAGTCTCGGCGTGGTGTTCGCCTTTCAGGTGCTCCCCGCGATCATCTTCGTGTCCGCGCTGTTCGCCATCCTCTACTACCTCGGCGTGATGCAGCTCGTCGTCAAGGCGTTCGCGATCACGATGAACAAGGTGATGGGTGCGAGCGGCGCCGAGAGCCTGAACGTCGCGGCGTCGATCTTCATGGGGCAGACCGAAGCACCGCTCACGATCCGGCCGTTCCTTCCGAAGATGACCCGCTCCGAGCTGATGACGGTGATGACGGCCGGGATGGCCCACGTGTCGGGGTCCATCATGGCGGCTTACATCGCGTTCGGCATCGAGGCGCGGCACCTGCTGACGGCGGTGATCATGACGGCGCCGGGCACCATCATGATGGCGAAGATCCTCGAGCCCGAAACGGAAACACCGGAAACGCTCGGGGGCGTGAAGATCGAGATCCCGCGCACCGACGTGAACGTGGTGGACGCGGCCGCTCGGGGCACGAGCGAGGGCCTGCACCTAATGCTCAACGTCATCGCGATGCTCGTCTCGTTCGTGGCGCTCATCTATCTCGTGGACGGTGGCTTCGGCTGGGTGCACGGCCAGGTCGCATGGTTCCCGGAGAAGATCGAGACGGTGCTGGGCTGGGTCTTCAGGCCGATCGCCTGGATGATGGGGGTGCCGTGGCACGACGCCGGCACCATCGGCAGCCTGCTCGGCACCCGTATGGTGCTGAACGAGTTCATCGCCTATGCCCAGCTCGGACCGATGAGAGCGCAGCTCGACCCCGTTTCCTTCACGATCGCGACGTTCGCGCTGTGCGGCTTCGCCAACATCAGCTCCGTAGGCATTCAGATCGGTGGCATCGGCGCGCTCGTGCCGGAACGCAAGCACGACCTCGCCCGCCTCGGGGTTCGCGCCATGATCGCTGGGACACTGGCGAATTTCCTGTCGGCGACGTTGGCGGGGATGCTGCTGTGACGGGGGCAGGGGAGGGGAACAAGGGGAAGACCGCCGTCGCCGAGGCGGCGGGCGTCGTC
>JAEHDT010000169.1 GCA_016880225.1 Gemmatimonadota bacterium
CTCTCCTCGGTGCCGGCGAGCATCGAGCCCATCATGACGCTCTCGGCGCCGGCGGCGAGCGCCTTGACGACGTCCCCCGAGTACTTGATGCCGCCGTCGGCGATCACCGGGACGTCGCCCGCGCCCCGGACGCCGTCCCGGATCGCCGTGATCTGGGGCACGCCGACGCCCGTGACCACGCGCGTCGTACAGATCGACCCCGGGCCCACGCCGACCTTCACGGCATCGACGCCGCGCTCGACGAGCGCGCGCGCCCCGGCCTCGGTCCCCACGTTGCCGCCCACCAGCTGCGCGTCGGGGAACGCCTCGCGCAGGCACGCGACGGTCTTGAGCACACCCTCCGAATGCCCGTGCGCCGAATCCACGACGATCACGTCGCATCCGGCGTCGATCAGGGCGCGGGCCCGCGTCAGCGCGTCCGGCGTGCCGCCGACCGCGGCGGCCACGCGCAACCGGCCGTGCTCGTCTTTGTTGGCGTGGGGGTGCCGCCGGCGCTTGAAGATGTCCTTGATGGTGATGAGGCCCTTCAACACCCCGCGCTCGTCCACCACCGGCAGCTTCTCGATGCGGTGCTTCCCGAGGATCCGCTCCGCCTCCTCCAGCGTGGTCCCCACCGGCGCGGTCACCAGCCGGTCCTTCGTCATCGCGTCGCGGATGGGGCGGTCGAGCTCGCGCTCGAACTGCAGGTCGCGGTTGGTGATGATGCCCACCAGCCGGCCGGCGTCGTCCACGATCGGCACGCCCGAGATCTTGAACCGCTCCATCAGGCGCACCGCCTCGCGCACCGGCCGGTCGGGGCCGAGCGTGATGGGGTGGAGGATCATCCCGGACTCGCTGCGCTTCACGCGATCCACTTCGGCCGCCTGGCGGTCCACGGGCATGTTCTTGTGGATCACCCCGATCCCGCCCTCGCGCGCGATCGCGATGGCCATCTCCGCTTCGGTGACGGTGTCCATCGCGGCGGATACGAGCGGGATGTTGAGGGAGATACCGCGGGTGAAGCGGGAGCGCACGTCTACGTTGCGGGGGTGCACGCTCGACAGCCGCGGCACGAGCAGAACGTCGTCGAAGGTGAGGGCGGCGGCCGGGCGGAAGGTACCCATGGCGAAAGTTACTGGGCGGGGGGCGTTTCCTCAACCTTCGGCTTGTCGGCCGAAGCCTTCTGCGCCTCTTCCACCGCGGCCTTCCCCGCCGCGGCCACCTTCTCGAGCAACTTGCCCGCCTTGCCCACCGCGTCCATCGTCCCGCGAATGATGTTCACCGGAACCCGGCCCGCGCGCAGCGTGTCCTCCAGCGTTTCGGCGACCCGCTGGAACGGCGCGGCGCCGGCGGGCCGCTCGGCGTACTTCGATTCCAGGAACTCGACGTAGTCGAGTACCTGGTACGCCTTGTCCTCGGGGAGCGCATCGAGCTTCCGGAGCAGGCGGTCGCGCAGGATGTCGTTCATGGCAGGGTCTCTAGGCTGATCAGATCGAGCACCGGGTTGCCGAGGAATCGCGTGCGGCCGGTACGGACGCGCGCGGTGACCTGGACCGTCGTGAGGGGCGCGAGCGCCTCGAGCTGGGCGCGCTTCGCCTCCGGAACCACGACGTAGACGAAGCCGCGTTCGGGAAGCGGCCCGCGCGCCAGGACGTAGGTGGCGCCGGCCGGAATCTCGGGCCGCAGCTCGTCCGCCTTCTGCGTCGAGATGAACTGCAGCGTCCAGCGGAGCACTTGTCCCGCGTAGCGCTGCGGGTCGGTCCGCAGCTCGGCGGCCGTGATCCCCACCAGCACGCCGGGCGGCGCGATCTCCAGGTCCGCGCTCTTCACCCATCCCTCGAGCTCGACGCGCGTCCAGTCGCCCGAGCGGCCCAGCACGCGCAGCGGCGCAGACGGCGCCAGCGTCCCGGCGGGCTGTCCCTCGGGCGCCCGGTACAGGACGGTCCGCCGTGCGGACTCGACGCGGGCCGGGTCCACCGGCGCGGACCCGGCGGCGAGCGGCGTCGTATCGGCGGACGTCGCCGGCCGCTTGGGTGGCGGGGGCGGCGCCGCTCGCGCCTGCCCCGTGTCCGAATCCGCGGGCGCAGCGCTGCGCGAGCTCGCGACCTGCGCCACCGCCTCAAGGTCGGCCTTCTCCACCCAGCCCGCGCGCGTCACGTGCACCCAGCGATCCGACGTCCCCTCCGCCACGCGGTTCAGCAGAAACCCCTCGGGCAGCTTCCCGATCAGGGCGCCCGCCGGTGCCGACCGCAGATTCTCTTCGGGCGCCCGCGTCACGGACAGGTCGTAGCCGGCGCGCGGCGTGGGGCCGACCGACGTCGCGAAGATCCAGCCTTCGAGGGTCACGCCCTGCCAGCCGTCCTGGTCGTCACCCCCCACGAGCACCGCTCCCCGTGCCAGCCGCGCCAGCTTCTTGCCCCCCGCCTCCTGATAGAACCAGGCGCCGTCGGTGGTGACGCGATAGCGCGCTTGGGCCGCGAGCGGCATGGGGAGCGCGAGCGACAGGACAACTGGAAGCGCGCGGAATGCCCGGCTAGATTGCATCGCCTCCAATATGGCAAAGCGGAATGGGCCGCGCACCCCGGTCGTCCTGATCGTGCTCGACGGCTGGGGCTTCCGCCCCGGCCGCGAAGGCAATGCCGTCGAGCTCGGGCACACGCCCACATGGCACCGCCTGTGGAGCCGGGCGCCACGCACCCTCCTCAACGCGTCGGGGCTCGCGGTGGGACTTCCCGAGGGCCAGATCGGCAACAGCGAAGTGGGACACCTGAACCTCGGCGCGGGTCGCGTCGTGCCGCAGGACATCGTGCGCATCTCCCAGGCGATCGAGTCCGGCGAGTTCTTCCGGCTGCCGTCGCTGGTCGAGCTGTGCGGCGCCGTGAAGCGGCGCGGCGGCACGCTGCACCTGCTCGGCCTGATCGGCAACGGCGGCGTGCACGCGCTCGATCAACACCTGGTCGCCGCGGTCATGCTCGGCCACCTCCACGAGCTGCCGGTCGCGATCCACGCGTGGCTCGACGGGCGCGACACTCCGCCACAATCGGGACTCGGGTTCATGCAGGAGCTTGCGGACCTGCTCGCCCAGTACGGCGGCCGCGCCGTCGTATCGACGGTGGTGGGCCGCTATTACGCCATGGACCGCGACAAGCGGTGGGAGCGCACCAAGATCGCGTACGACGCGATGGTGCACGGCGTGGGCGCGCCGGCCGCGGATCCGCTCGCCGCCATCCGGCAGGCGTACGAGGCCGGCGAGACCGACGAGTTCGTGATGCCGCGCGTGATCGCGGGCACGCCCCGGATTCGCTCCGGCGACGGTGTCTTCTGCTTCAACTACCGCGCCGACCGGATGCGGCAGATGGTGCGCGCGCTCGCGGTAGAAGGGTTCGACAGCTTCGATACCGGCGCGCGTCCCGCAGTCGATCTCGTCACCATGACGCAGTACGACGAGACGTTCCGGTTTCCCATGGCATTCGGGCCGATGGTCCTGTCGCAGATCGTGGCGGAGGTGCTGTCGCAGCGGGGCAAGACGATGTTTCGCACCGCGGAGACGGAGAAGTACGCCCACGTCACGTACTTCTTCAACGGCGGGGTCGAGACCCCCTACCCGGGTGAGGAGCGGCTGCTCGTGCCGTCGCAGAAGGTCGCGACGTACGACCTGATGCCGGAGATGAGCGCACCCGGCGTCACCGACGTACTCTGCAAGGCGATCGAAGCGGGTCATCACGACTTCATTCTGTGCAACTACGCGAACGGGGACATGGTCGGTCACTCCGGGGTACTAAGCGCCGCCGTGAAGGCGGTGGAAACCGTCGATCAGTGCCTCGAGCGGGTGCTCCAGAGCGCGGAGCGGCGCGACGCGACGCTGCTCGTGACGGCGGACCACGGCAACTGCGAGCTCATGATCGACCCCACGACCGACGGCCCCCACACGGCGCACACCACGAATCCGGTGCCGATCTGCATCGTGGGCGAGCGGGAGCAGGGCCCGTTGCGCCACGGCGGCGCGCTGTGCGACGTGGGGCCCACCGTGCTGCGCATGCTCGACATCGAACCACCGCCCGAGATGACGGGGCGGGACCTGCGGGAGACGGACTAATGGGCGGACAGGCGGTCGGGCGGTCGGGCGGTCGGTTCCTACGGTGCGCAGAGGTGACGATCGCGGCGGCGCTCCTCACCGCCGGTCCGCCTGACCGCCTGTCCGCCCAGGTCGGCCACGAGCCCGCCCATTCACCCTATCACGACGTCGCGCGCGGCACCGTCGCCGTGGTGACGTTCGGGTACCTGGGCGGCAGCCGGGGCAGTGTGGGCGTCGGCATCTCGAACGGGGCGATCGGCGGAATCCGCTACGAGCCGCAGTTCGGCGCCATCGGCGCCTCGCTGGGCGTCGCGTACGGCCGCACCACGAGCTTCGTGGTGGACCCGCTCAAGGACTCCGTGTCGCGCAAGAGCGGCCCGTACGACAATGCCGTCGTGATCGCCGACGCGGGGCTTCAGCTCGTGCTCACCGGACGGAAGACGTGGCGCGGCTTCGCGCCCTACATCGGCGGGGCGCTGGGCGTGGCGGTCGCGGGCAGCCTGGCGCGAGACTCGAGCGGCTACGAGTTCGGCACCAAGATCACGCTGGCTCCCAACGCGGGCGTGCGTTGGTATCCCGCCCGCCGGCTGTCCGTGCGGGGGGACTTCCGTCTGCTCTTGTGGAAGCTCAAGTATCCCGTGTCGTACAAGGTGCCCGGACCCGCGGGATGCACCCCTGACACGCCTGGTTGCACTCGCGTACTTCCCACCACCGCGTCGCTGACGGAATGGACGGCGCACCCCTGGGCCACGATCGGCGTGGGATGGACTTTCTAGCGGAGGGATTCAGGCGCGCCCTCGCACTGCTGTTATCGGGCGACGCCGAGGTGTACGGCATCGCCCTCCTCACGCTCCGAATCGGCCTGCTGGCCACCATCGTCGCCTGCGGCATCGGCATTCCCACCGGGTTCGTGCTCGCTACCAAGCGGTTCTGGGGCCGTCGCGCCGCGCTCACCGTCGTGAACACGGCACTCGCCTTCCCCACCGTCGTCGTGGGCCTGTTGTTGTACGGCATGCTGTCCCGCAGAGGGCCGCTCGGCGGCGTGGAATGGCTATACACCTGGCAGGCGATCGTGGTGGGCGACGTGCTGCTCGCATTCCCGATCGCCGCCGCCCTGGCCGCGGCCGCCGTGCAGGGCGTGGACCCCCGCATCCGCCGCACCGCCGAAACGCTCGGCGCGGCCCGCTGGCGCACGGCGTGGACCGTGGCGCGCGAAGCCCGCTTCGCCCTCGCCGCGGTGATCACGACGGCGTTCGGCCACGTGGTGGCCGAGATCGGATCCGCGATGACCGTGGGCGGCAATATCCGCGGTCAAACCCGCACGCTGACGACCGCCGTCGCCCTGTACACGAGTCAGGGGGACTTCGGGCTGGCCCTCGCGCTGGGTCTCATCCTGCTGCTGCTCGCGCTGCTCGTGAACGTCGCCCTGCAGGCGCTCCAGGGCCGGGGCGGCCATGCTTGAGCTGGTGGGCGTGCGCCACCGCTACGACGAGCGTCTCGTGCTAGACATCGAGCGGTTCGCCGTCCCCGCCGGCTCGGGGGTGGCCGTCGTGGGGCCGAACGGCTCGGGGAAGAGCACGCTGCTGCGCCTGCTCGCGCTGCTCGAGCGCCCGAGCGAGGGCGAGGTGCGGCTCGACGGCGCGGTCGTCGCCGGCGGCCGCGGCCCGCGCGCCGCAGCCGTCGTGCGGCGCCGCGTGACCCTGGTGGAGCAGCGCCCGGTCCTGTTCCGGGGAACGGTCCGC